>NZ_JBHVDM010000016.1:0-102716 GCF_042802775.1 Nocardia sp. NPDC057455
GAGCACTCGTGCGCGGCGCCGGTCGCTCGGCCGATGCGAGTACGCGGTGCGCCGCGTCCTCGCGCCCGGTGCTCGGCGATCCGGCCGCGCCGAGTACCGTGACGGTGCTGCGGTCACCCGGCCGGAATGTCGCGCGCACCCGACGGCCGCCTCTGGGCCGCACGTTGCGGCGGCGCGACCGGAACATCGAACGGAGCATTTGTCATGAAGCTTGCTGTCATCCCGGGCGACGGAATCGGGCCCGAGGTCATCGCCGAGGCGCTCAAGGTGCTCGACGTGGTCGTGCCCGGCGTGCAGAAGACCGAGTACGACCTCGGTGCGCGCCGCTACCACGCGACCGGCGAGATCCTGCCGGACTCGGTGCTGCCCGAGTTGAAGCAGCACGACGCGATCCTGCTCGGCGCGATCGGCGACCCGTCGGTGCCCAGCGGCGTGCTCGAACGTGGCCTGTTGCTGCGCACCCGGTTCGCGCTGGACCACCACGTGAACCTGCGGCCGTCCAAGCTGTTCCCCGGCGTGACCAGCCCGCTGGCGGGCAACCCCGACATCGACTTCGTGGTCGTGCGCGAGGGCACCGAAGGGCCATACACCGGCACCGGCGGTGCGATCCGCGTCGACACCCCGCACGAGGTGGCGACCGAGGTCAGCACCAACACCCGCTTCGGCATCGAGCGCGTGGTGCGCTATGCCTTCGCCAAGGCGCAGGCCCGGCGCAAGCACCTGACGCTGGTGCACAAGAACAACGTGCTCACCTTCGCGGGCTCGCTCTGGCAGCGCACCGTGGACGAGGTCGCGGCCGAATTCCCCGACGTCTCAACGGCTTACCAGCACATCGATGCCGCGACCATCCACCTGGTCAACGACCCGGGCCGGTTCGACGTGATCGTCACCGACAACCTCTTCGGCGACATCATCACCGACCTCGCCGCGGCCGTGAGCGGCGGCATCGGGCTGGCCGCCAGCGGCAACATCGACGCGTCCGGGACGAACCCGAGCATGTTCGAGCCGGTGCACGGCAGCGCCCCGGACATCGCGGGTCAGTCCAAGGCCGACCCCACCGCCGCGATCCTCTCGGTCTCGCTGCTGCTCAACCACCTGGGCGACACCGAGGCGGCCGCGCGCATCGAGTCGGCCGTCGCCAAAGACCTCGAATCACGCTCGGGTGCCGCGTCTACGGTCGAGATCGGCGACCGCATAGCCGCCACCCTCTGACGTTCCCCAGGAAGGTCCCGCCCCACCCGGGAGCGGGACCTTCCTGCGATCGATCGCCGATCAGTCCTCCGCACATCACGCGGACTCGCACGTCGGGGTCGAGCGGCATCGCCCGGGTCGGCGACCGGGATGAACTCGATGCCACCATCGCCGCCGCGCGCATAGCTGCCTCGCGTCCGACGCGTCACTGCCGAGCCTTGGCCTGCTTCCACGAAGCTATGGCGTGGCTCGGCGTGATGCCGAGACCCGGCTATCGCTGTGCCACCGAGCCCCGTCGTATCGTCCGCCTGCCATGAGGTCTCGGTGCGAGCATGCCCTGTGGGTCCGCCCACCTGTCGCTAGTTGCCGTCGCACATGGGAGCTGGGAGATGTGTCGTGGGTGCGCCTGGCCTTGGGCTCGGCTACCGCTGTGCCACGGAGTTCCATCGCAGTGCCTCCCGCTCGGAGGTGTGGCGTGACCCGGCTCGACCTCGGTTTCGGCTGCTGTGATGCCGCTGAGTTCCGTTGGGCGTGGCCCACTGGCTACGTGACCTGCCCCGGCTCGGCGCAAGCCCGGCCTCACCACCGCTGTGCAACCCCCGTCGCGGCGGCGGGGCAGCGACATTGCAGTCGGGACCGTTTTCCTGGTGCGCGTGCGGGGACTGGCCTTCGCCGAGGTCGATGACGTCGGTGTTCGTCAGGCGGGGTCGCGCGGGACGAGCGGGATCGCCGCAACAGCCGTGACGGCGGCCAAGAGGAAGGCGGCGGAGAAGCCGCTGGCGGTGATCAGGGCGCCGAACACGGGCGGGACGGCGGCCATGGCGAGGTTCTGCCCGGTGTTCTGGATGCCGAGACCGCGGCCACTCCAGTACGGGCCCGCGATCTCGGCGACCGCGGTGAAGGCCAAACCATTGTCGGAGACGGTGATCACGGAAGCGGCGATCAGCAGCGGGATGGCGGCCCACCACCACTCGGTCCACGCGGTCAGCGCCAGCGCGGCCATCGAGAGCACGGCGGCCACGGCGACCGTGCGCAGCGGCCCCATCCGGCTGCCGACCCGATCGGACCACGCGCCCGCGCCGACGCGGCCCAGCGCGCCGAGGATCTGGGTAACCGTCACCAGCGCGCCCGCGGCGGCCAGCGACCAGCCGATATCGCGGTGCAGCCACAGCAGTGCGAAGGTCCACACGGTGCCCTGTGGGACGACGAGCAGCACCGAGACCAGATGGATCCGCCACAGGGTGGCGGAGTCGCGATAGGGGTTGGCGCGCAACGCCGGATCGGCCGCGGAGCCGCCGGGGCGCGGCGGATCGACGATGCCGGCCAGACAGCCCACGGCCGCCACGCCCGCCATGAGCGCGGGAACGAGGATGGCCGCGGGTACACCGTGGGCGGCGGCGACGGCCGGAATCGCCAGCGCGCCGACGCCCACGCCCAGCGGCTGCGCGGTCTGCCGGATCCCCATCGCCAGCCCGCGCCGATGCGGGGGGAACCAGCCCACGATCACCCGGCCGCTGGCGCCGTTGGTGCTCGCCGCCCCGACGCCGCCGAGGAACAGCAGTGCGCCCAGCGCGATGTCGTCGGTCGTGGTGGCCGCGGCGCACCCGGCCGCAAGCATCAGCACCGGACCGCCGACCAGCACTTTGCGTTCGCCGATCCGGTCGACCAGATAGCCCCACGCGATCAGGGTGCACACCAGGCCGACGGTGGGCATGGCCACCAGCAGCCCGGCCGTCGCCAGCGGCATGCCGCGATCGGTCAGCGCGGGCAGCAGGAATGGGACGCCGTGGATGAAGACCGCACTGGAGGCCTGGGCGAACACGCCGAGACCGAGCATGGACCAACGCCGAACCTCGTCGATCTGCGTAACGGTCGCCATCGACCCACCTCGAATCTCATTATTTGGGATCTGCTTCCCACTTTGTGAACCGCCCTGCACACGGTACACCCGTGTGGCCGCTGGATTCGACGCCGGCGGCTGTCGGACTGCTCACAGCGCGGGGACCATAGGGCCTGCCCGGATCCGACCACTCGGTCGGGCGCGTTCGGGCAGGTGACGGCGGGTCGATAGACTCCGGGCATGCGTCTAGGTCGAGTTGCCAGTCCCGAAGGAGTCGCCTTCGTCAGCATCGAGGGCGACGGAAGCGACAGCGTGGCCAAGGAGATCGCGGAACATCCGTTCGGCACACCGACGTTCACCGGACGGAGCTGGCCGCTGGCCGACGTGCGGCTGCTCGCGCCGATCCTGGCCAGCAAGGTGGTCTGCATCGGCAAGAACTACGCCGCGCATGCCGCCGAGATGGGCGGGCCCGCCCCCGCCGACCCGGTGATCTTCCTCAAGCCGAATACCGCGATCGTGGGGCCGAACGCCCCGATCATCTTGCCGCCCAGTTCCTCTCAGGTCGACTACGAAGGCGAGCTGGCGATCGTCATCGGCCGCCCCTGCAAGGACGTGCCCGCCGCTCGCGCGCTGGACGTGGTGCTGGGTTACACCGCCGCGAACGATGTGACCGCCCGCGACCAGCAGCGCCATGACGGCCAATGGACCAGGGGCAAAGGCTACGACACGTTCTGCCCGCTCGGTCCGTGGATCGAAACGTCCTTGGACCCTTCGGATCTGGAGATCGTCACCGAGCTCGACGGCGAGGTGCGTCAGCGCAGCCGTACTTCGCTTCTGCTGCACGACATTCCGAAGCTCATCGAGTGGGTCACCACCGTGATGACGCTGCTGCCCGGTGACGTCATCCTCACCGGCACGCCCGAGGGCGTGGGCCCGATGCGCGAGGGCCAGCAGGTGTCGGTGACCGTCGAGGGCATCGGAACCCTCACCAATCCCGTTGCCGCCAAACGCTGATCGAAAGAGAGCCATGACTGAAGTACGGGTCCGATTCTGCCCGTCACCGACCGGGACACCGCACGTCGGCCTGATCCGGACGGCGCTGTTCAACTGGGCCTACGCCCGCCACCACGGCGGCACATTCGTCTTTCGGATCGAAGACACCGATGCCGCACGCGATTCCGAGGAATCCTACCGGGCGATTATCGACGCGCTGCGCTGGCTCGGACTCACCTGGGACGAAGGCCCGGAGGTCGGCGGGCCTTACGAACCATATCGCCAGTCGCTGCGAAAAGATCTGCACCTGGACGTGGTTCGGCGTTTGCTGGAGGCCGGTGAGGCGTATGAATCGTTCTCCACGCCGGAAGAAGTCGAAGCCCGTCATCGCGCCGCGGGGCGCGATCCGAAGCTCGGTTACGACAACTACGATCGCGATCTGACACCCGAGCGGATCGAGGCGTACCGGGCCGAGGGCCGGCCCGCCGTGATCCGGCTGCGCATGCCCGACGAAGACCTGTCCTGGCACGATCTGGTGCGCGGTGAGACCATCTTCAAGGCCGGTAGCGTCCCGGACTTCGCGCTCACCCGTGGTAACGGTGATCCGCTGTACACGCTGGTCAACCCGGTCGACGACGCGCTGATGCGGATCACCCACGTGCTGCGCGGTGAGGACCTGCTTTCCTCCACGCCGCGGCAGCTCGCGCTGTATGCCGCGCTGCGCCGTATCGGGGTCGCCGATTTCACTCCCGAGTTCGGTCATCTGCCTTTCGTCATGGGCCAGGGCAACAAGAAGTTGTCCAAGCGTGATCCGGAGTCGAATCTGTTCGCCCACCGCGACCGCGGGTTCATTCCTGAAGGTTTGCTGAATTATCTCGCGCTACTCGGCTGGGGACTGTCCGAGGACCGCGATGTGTTCTCCATGGCGGAGATGGTCGAGGCCTTCGACATTTCGAAAGTAAATTCGAATCCGGCCCGTTTCGACCAGAAGAAGGCGGACGCGCTCAACGCGGAGCACATCCGATTGCTGGCGCCGGGTGATTTCGCCCACCGGCTGCGGGAGTATCTGACCGAACACGGCCGTATCGGCGCGGAAATCGACGAGAAGGTATTCGCCGAGGCGGCGGAACTCGTGCAGACCAGGATCGTCGTGTTGTCCGACGCCTGGGAACTGCTGCGTTTCTTGTTCGCGCCTGCGGACGAGTTCGCGATCGACCCCGCCGCGGGCGCCAAGAATCTCGGTTCCGGCGCCGCCGAGGTATTGCAGTCCGCTATTACCGTCTTGGAGCCGTTGACCGACTGGACCGCCGAGGCGATCGAATCGGCGCTGAAAAAGGCGCTGATCGATGATCTGGGGCTCAAACCGCGCAAAGCGTTCGCGCCGGTGCGGGTGGCGGTCACCGGGTCGCATATCAGCCCGCCGCTGTACGAATCGCTGGAACTGCTCGGCCGTGGCGTCACCCTGGACCGGCTGCGCTCGGCGTTGCACTGGGAGGGAGCGGTCCCGGCGTCGCCGCAGGGCTGAAAATATGGCTTTGACCAGGCGATTTGTAGTTAACCCGTAGCCGTTTGGTACTCTTCTTCTCGGCCCGGAACACGGTCTCGAGTCACCCAGACTCGCGACTGAACGACCTGGTCATTGGGGTATGGTGTAATTGGCAACACAGCTGATTCTGGTTCAGCCATTCTAGGTTCGAGTCCTGGTACCCCAGCGGAGTGGGTTGTTCGACTTCGGTTTGCGGCCGAAATCAATCAACACCTGGCGATTTGGTCGCCGGGCCTCGGCCGGTTAAGCTAGCCGAGCCTCCTGATCGAAAGATCACACGGCGCTCCTCACGACAGTGAGAAGCAGTCCTGGCCCCGTCGTCTAGCGGCCTAGGACGCCGCCCTCTCAAGGCGGTAGCGCGGGTTCGAATCCCGTCGGGGCTACGTAAGTAGAAGGCCCATGCTCATGGAGCATGGGCCTTTCTCATTTCGAGTCTTGTGGGGGCAACCCCCACGCCCGCCCGAAGGCTTCGCTCCCGGACCCCGGCGAGGGGTTCGCCCCATCCGGCTAGTCGTGGTCCGGTGAAGATATTCGCTGTGTCAGCGCCATACCTGAGCCAGGCTGCCGGTGGATGGTGCCGAACCAGCCGGTGCCGCCGGATGACTGTCAACCGTGTCAGAAGTGTCGTGGACACCCCGGTGCGCAGCCGGTTCGTGAGGGGGTAGCGCCTCGCAGGGTCGACGCCCCGCCCCTGGTCTCTCGGATACGCCTGCCGGAGGTGTCGGACCCGGCTGTCGGCTCCATCGTGGTCCTCGGCCCGTCCCCCCTCTCGCTTCGATTTCCGCTGGACAGCGCGTGCTGGAACGACGGAGCCGAGTCCCCTCCGCGCAGCTGGATCGGTGATCGGGGCCTACGGATATGGAGCTGTAGAGAGCCGACGAGAGGATTGGTTCGCCGAGACCGGGTGCCCCTCGGCTTGTCCGGCGCAAACCGGCGCAAAAGGAAGGCCCTCCAGCGATCTTGCTGGAGGGCCTTCGCCGTCTGCGCGGACTATCCGCTCTTGCGCCGGAATTCCCGCTTGTGGCCGACCGCGGTGTGCGCCGCGGACGCCTTGGACCGTCCGTCGAGGTGGTCTGCCGCGCGGGCGTTCTGCTGGTTCTTGCGCTCCAGTGCCTCCCGGAACTTGCGCTTCACCTCGTCGGCGCCATTGGACTTACCCGAATCCGCCATCGCTGCTCCTCGTCGTCGCGGTCGCGCAGCGCGTCCTCGCGGGCGACGCTGCCCGGCCGAATTCTGTCGAACACCCCGACGTTAGTCGGTGCGAGGCGGTTGTGTCAGTTGGATTTCGGGCGCGTCGCTCGACCCGAGCGCGCGCGGGTCAGTCCAGCGCCTGCGCGGTGCTGCCGCCGAGGGGCATGGCCGGGAGGCCCAGCTTGCGGTGATCCCAACTGCGCGTGCGCTCGGGCACGACGCGCACGGCGACCCGCTTGTGCAGCATGGCCTCGACCATCGGCCGCACCTCCTCGCTGTAGGGGCCGGTGTAGCGCTCCCATACGCTCACGCCGACGGCGAAGAGTTTGTCGGCGTCCTCGACGATCTCGGCGCGGCCCTCGATCGACAGGCCCCTGAGCTGGTCGTAGGTGTCGCCCGCCTCGACCATGCAGGTGACCCGGGGATCGCGGCGCAGGTTCACCGCCTTCTGCGACTTGGCCTTGGTCTCGAACCAGATCTCACCGTCGATCAGCGCGTACCACATCGCGGTGAGGTGCGGCGTGCCCTTCGGGCCGATGGTCGCCAGCGTCGCGATCCGGCTGCGCTGCAAGAACTCGGTGATCTCGGTGTCGGACATCACGATCTGTGCCCGTTGGTTGACTCCCATGGGCCCACTGTAGAGAGCCGGATGTGAAACGGGTTACAGGCGCTTGTGCAGGGCCTCTGCCGCCGCGACCAGATCCGCCGCCCACCGGGCGCCCGGTCTGCGGCCCATCCGATCGATCGGCCCCGACACGGACACGGCCGCGACCACGGCGCCCCCGGCGTCGCGCACCGGCGCGGAAACGCTGGCCACGCCGGCCGCGCGCTCGGCCGCGCTCTGTGCCCACCCGCGCTTGCGCACCTCGGCCAGCGCCCGCTCGCCGAACACGGCGTCCGCCAGGATGGTGCGCTGCAATTCCGGGTCGGCCCACGCCAGCAGCACTTTGGCCGCCGAACCGGCGGTGAGCGGCAGCCGCGCCCCGATCGGCACGGTGTCCCGCAGTCCGACCGGGGGTTCCAGCGCCGCGACGCAGACGCGGGCGTTGCCGTCGCGGCAGTAGAGCTGGACGCTCTCGCCGGTGATCTCGCGCAACCGGGGGAGGATGGCCGACGCGGCCTCGAGCAGCGGGTCATCAGCGCTGGTCGCGAGTTCGGCGAGGGCCGGGCCCGGCCGCCAGGTGCCGTTGCTGTCGCGAGCGAGCAGGCGGTGCACCTCCAGGCCGACGGCCAATCGGTGTGCGGTGGCGCGCGGCAGGCCGGTGCGCGCGCAGAGCTCGTTGAGACCCGAGGGATGCTCGGCGACGGCGTAGAGGACCGCCACTGCTTTGTCGAGGACGCCGATGCCGCTATGCTGTCTCATAGAACGATACTAGCGTCTCGAATGTTGAGAAATCCACCTTCATGGTTCTCCTTCTCAGCGCTCGGACCAGGCGTAGCTATCCCAACTTGTGCAACCGTCGCCGCATCGGAGTCCAGATCGCGGAACGGCTGCTTCGTCCGAAAGGTGATCGACAATGGCCGAACCGCGCACGCTGGCCGAGAAGGTATGGGACCAGCATGTCGTTGCTCGCGGGGAGGGTGAGGGTGCCTCGCGCGAACCGGACCTGATCTACATCGACCTGCATCTGGTGCACGAGGTGACCAGTCCGCAGGCCTTCGATGGGCTGCGCGCCGCGGGCAGGCCGGTACGACGGCCGGATCTCACTATCGCGACCGAGGACCACAATGTCCCGACGATCGATATCGACAAGCCGATCGCCGACCCGGTTTCGCGCACCCAGGTGGAGACGCTGCGCCGCAACTGCGCCGAATTCGGTGTGCGGCTGCACCCCATGGGCGACCTGGATCAGGGCATCGTGCACGTCGTCGGGCCGCAACTGGGCCTCACCCAGCCGGGCATGACCGTGGTCTGCGGCGACAGTCATACCTCCACGCACGGTGCGTTCGGGGCGCTGGCGATGGGCATCGGCACCTCCGAGGTCGAGCATGTGCTTGCCACCCAGACCCTCTCGCTGCGCCCGTTCAAGACGATGGCGATCACGGTGGACGGCCTCATGCCCGCGGGTGTGACGAGCAAAGACCTGATCCTGGCCGTCATCGCGAAGATCGGCACCGGCGGCGGCCAAGGCTACGTCCTGGAGTACCGCGGCGAGGCCATCCGGGCCATGTCGATGGAGGCCCGAATGACGATCTGCAACATGTCCATCGAGGCGGGCGCGCGGGCCGGCATGATCGCGCCGGACGAAACGACCTACGAATTCCTCGAAGGACGGCCACACGCCCCGCAGGGAGCCGATTGGGACGCGGCAGTGGCCGCCTGGGAGGCGCTGAAGACCGACGAGGGTGCCGTTTTCGATGCCGAGGTGCACATCGACGCCGCCGAGCTGAGCCCGTTCGTCACCTGGGGCACCAATCCGGGTCAGGGCGCCCCGCTGGGCGCGGCGGTGCCCGACCCCACCGCCTTCGCCGACGAGGTCGCCCGCGAGTCCGCGGAGAAAGCTCTGCGTTACATGGACTTGGAGCCGGGTACTCCGCTTCGACAAGTACCGATCGACACCGTATTCGTCGGTTCGTGCACCAACGGACGCATTGAAGATTTGCGTGCGGTGGCCGGGATTTTGAAGGGACGTCATGTCGCCGACGGCGTGCGAATGTTGGTTGTACCGGGGTCGATGCGGGTTCGCGCACAGGCGGAAAAAGAAGGACTCGGCGAGATTTTCACCGCGGCGGGCGCCGAATGGCGGCAGGCGGGCTGCTCAATGTGCCTGGGAATGAATCCGGACCAGCTCGAGCCCGGCCAGCGTTGCGCGTCCACCTCGAACCGCAACTTCGAGGGCAGGCAGGGCAAAGGCGGCCGTACACACCTCGTTTCTCCCCTCGTAGCGGCCGCGACGGCGGTCCGCGGAACACTGTCGTCGCCTGCGGATCTGGACTGACCGGCCCCGATTCCCTCAAACAAACCCAGGAGATTCGTAATGGAAGCCTTCACTGTGCACAAGGGCATCGGGGTGCCGCTGCGCCGCTCCAATGTCGATACCGATCAGATCATCCCGGCGGTCTACCTCAAGCGGGTGACACGGACCGGATTCGAGGACGGGTTGTTCGCCGCATGGCGGGCGGATCCCGACTTCATTCTGAACATCGCGCCTTACAACAGCGGTAGTGTGCTGGTGGCGGGTCCGGATTTCGGTACCGGGTCGTCCCGTGAGCACGCTGTTTGGGCGCTGGCGGACTACGGCTTTCGGGTGGTCATCTCATCCCGGTTCGCCGACATCTTCCGCGGCAATGCGGGCAAGGGTGGTGTGCTCGCCGCTCAGATGTCACAGAACGATGTCGAAATGCTCTGGAAGTTGCTCGAGGAACAGCCCGGCTTGGAATTGGTTGTGGATCTCGGGGCACGCACGGTGACGGCCGGAACCGTCGTGTTGCCGTTCGATATTGATGACTACACCAGGTGGCGTCTGCTGGAGGGATTGGATGACATCGGGCTGACCCTGCGCCGGGAGGACGCGATCACCCGGTTCGAAAAGGCAAGGCCAGCATGGAAACCCACTACCCTTCCAGCACATATTTCGCAGACGTAATCACCCTTGCCGGTTAGCTGGACAGCCGGAGTTGCGGTAGCTGGACGTGTGCTAAACCACATGAATTTTGGCGTGGCACATAGACTCTTGCCCAAAGTGGGTTTACCGTGGTACCTAGTCGGTCCGACGACGGGCCATTAGTCTGCGGAGGATTCAATGAACAAGGCGGAACTGATCGACGTTCTGACCGAAAAGTTGGGTACGGACAGGCGCACGGCCACCGCGGCAGTCGAGCATGTGGTCGACACCATCGTGCGCGCGGTGCACAAGGGTCAGAGCGTCACAATCACCGGTTTCGGTGTGTTCGAACAGCGTAAGCGCGCGGCTCGCGTCGCACGGAACCCGCGTACCGGTGAAACCGTCAAGGTCAAGCCCACTTCGGTGCCCGCGTTCCGCCCCGGCGCCCAGTTCAAGGCTGTGATCGCGGGTAAGCAGAAACTGGCCGCTACCGGGCCCGCCGTCAAGCGCGGGGTGAATGCGCCGGTGGCCGCGAAGAAGGCGGCGGCGAAGAAGACGGCGGCCAAGAAGACCGCCGCCAAGAAATCGACGCCGACCAAGGCTCCGGCCAAGAGCACGGCCCGCAAGGCCGCCGCCAAGGCCCCGGCGAAGACCACCGCGCGCAAGACGACCGCTACGAAGACCGCCGCGAAGAAGGCGCCCGCGAAGAAGGCCGCGGTCGCGAAGAAGGCTCCGGCCAAGAAGACGGCCACCAAGGCCACGGCGGCCAAGAAGACCACCACCGCCGCCAAGAAGGCACCAGCGAAGAAGACCGCGGCCAAGAAGGCCTCGGCTCGTGGAACCCGCTGATCTCGAGCCACCGCCGGATCGGCGCTGAATGCGCGGCCCTACCATCGGGCCCATTCGCCTCAACGTCGAGACGGCCCCGGGAGACACCCGGGGCCGTTTTCGGCTGTCCGCCTACCGTGACCTCATCCTCGCGGCGCGCCGTTGTCCTTCTCGGCGCCCGCCGACCCGCGCGGTGACGGGGAAGTTGCCGTCGTATCAGGTCTGCCCGTCGTAGGCTGACAGCGATCGATCCAGATGGTCGGCGGCCACCAAGCGATGGCCGACGAACGACAGCACCCACACACTGCCCTTGCGATTGCGCGCCGACGGCAGCGCGAGTCCGTCGCGTTCGGCCAGTCCGCTCAGCAGATCCGGGATCACCTTGCCCTGACTGCAGACGACGCGAACGGCTTTGTCCGACACCAGGGCTCGAAGACACTCCCGGGCCTTGTCCGGGTGTTCGGCGTACCCGGTCTCGGAAAACAGTGGCTCCTCGATGATTTCGGCGTCGAGCTTCTCCGCGAGCGGCGCCACGGTCTGCGTGCAGCGCAGGGGAGGAGCCGAGTAGACCTGAGATGCGCCGAATGCCAGCAGATTCGGCGTGAGCGCCCGCGCCTGCGTCTCGCCCTCACGGTCGAGCGGACGCAGCTCGTCGGGACCGTTGTAGCGGTCCCTGCGGCCGGCTTTGGCGTGCCGGACCAGAAGGAGGGTGTCGGTGCGCGCGGGCAGCCGGGTGAAGGCGCGCACCACCTGGCGGTCCATCGGATACGACAACTGGTCCATCACCCGATCCAGCGGGTGCCAGCTGAGCAGATCCACCTCGGAGTTGGCGGTGAACTCCCCGCCCGCCTGTTCGGCGGCCCAGTAGTCGACCCGCTTCAGCTTGCGATGGCCGGGAATCGGATAGGTCACGTGGCCGAGGTAGCGGCCGAGCCTGCATTCCAGCCCGGTCTCCTCGCGGACCTCGCGGACCGCGGCCAGCACCGGTGTCTCACCCGGGTCGAGCTTGCCCTTCGGCAGTGACCAATCCTCGTACTTGGGGCGGTGCACGAGCGCGATCTCGATCGTCCCCGCGGACGATTCACGCCACAGCACCGCCCCCGCGGCGTGGATATTGGCAGTGATCCGGGGATCCCAGAACGGGCCCCCCTCTTGTTCGAACCCCGTCTTGGCGTTCACTGCTGATCTGGCCTCCGCAGCCGCATCAAGAACTCCTGATGATCTCTGATCTTGTCCCCGTCGCCGGACGAACCCGGCGACGCCTGCCAGGTGCCGTCCGGTTGCAGCACCCAGCAGCGCGTGGTCGGCGACAGAGCGGATTCGAACACCCCGTGCAGTTGCTCGGTCAACCGCGGATCCTTCACCTGCGCCATCACCTCGACCCGGCGATCCAGGTTGCGGTGCATCATGTCGGCGCTGCCGATCCAGTACTCGTCCTGTGCCTGGAAGTGCAGGATGCGGGAATGCTCCAGGAACCGGCCGAGGATGGAGCGGACCTCGATGTTCTCGCTCATGCCGGCTACGCCGGGGCGCAGACCGCAGATGCCGCGCACCACGATCCGCACCGGCACGCCCGCCTGTGAGGCCCGGTACAGCGCGTCGATGATCTCCTCGTCGACGATCGCGTTGGCCTTCAGCAAGATCCGGGCGTCCTCGCCCTGACCGGCCAGCTCGGTCTCGCGCTGGATGCGCTCGATGATGCCCGCGCGCACGCCGTGCGGGGCGACGAGCAGGTTGCGATAATTCTCTTTGCGCGAGTAACCGGTCAGCGAATTGAACAGGTCGGTCAGGTCGGCGCCGATTTCCGGTGCCGCGGTGAGCAACCCGACGTCCTCATAGAGGCGTGCGGTCTTCGGGTTGTAGTTGCCGGTCCCGATGTGGCAGTAGCGGCGGATGGTCGCGCCTTCGCGGCGCACCACCAGGCAGGTCTTGCAGTGGGTCTTCAGGCCGATGAGGCCGTACACCACGTGCACGCCGGCCTGTTCCAGCGCGCGGGCCCATTTGATGTTGGCCTGCTCGTCGAAGCGCGCCTTGATCTCCACCAAGGCGACCACCTGCTTACCCGCCTCGGCCGCGTCGATGAGCGCGTTGACGATCGGGGAGTCGCCGGAGGTGCGGTACAGGGTCTGCTTGATGGCCAGCACCTGCGGATCGGCGGCGGCCTGCTCGATGAAGCGCTGCACGCTGGTGGAGAACGAGTCGTAGGGATGGTGCACGAGCACGTCGCCCTCGCGCAGCGCGGCGAAGACGTTGCGCGGGGTCTCGCGCTCGCCGAACGCGGGCGGTGTCACGGGGACGTACGGGGTGTCCTTCAGATTCGGCCGGTCCACGCCGTACACCTGCCAGAGGCAGGACAGGTCGAGCAGGCCGGGCACCTGGATGACGTCACCGGGGTCGACATCCAGCTCCCGCAGGAGCAGATCGAGCATGTGCTCGGTCATGTCGTCGGACACCTCTAGTCGAACCGGCGAACCGAACCGCCGCCGGGCCAGCTCGCGCTCCAGCGCCTGGAGCAAGTCCTCGTCGCGGTCCTCGTCGACCTCGAAATCCGCGTTGCGGGTGATCCGGAACGAGTGGTGCTCGACCACCTCCATACCCGGGAACAGCAGATCCAGGTGTGCGGCGATGAGCGCTTCCATCGGCAGGAAAGCGGCGATCGGGGAGCCGGATTCGGTGCGGCGCACGCGGACGAACCGGTCGACGTTGTCGGGCACCTTGACGCGGGCGAAGTGCTCGCCGCCGGTCGAGTAATCCTTCACCGTCACCGCGAGGTTGAGACTCAGCCCGCTGATATAGGGGAAGGGGTGGGCCGGGTCCACCGCGAGCGGGGTGAGGACCGGGAACACCTGGTCCTGGAAGTAACCCGAGAGGCGCTGACGCTCGCCCTCGTCCAAATCGGACCAGTCGATGATCGCGACGCCTTCCGCGGTGAGCGCGGGCAGCACGCTGTCGAGGAAGACGCGGGCATGCCGCACCGCGATCTCCTGCGTGCGCGCGGCGATCAGTTCCAGCTGCTCGCCGGGGGACCGACCGTCGGCCGACCGCACCAGCAGGCCGGTTTCGGCGCGGCGTTTCAGTCCCGCGACCCGCACCATATAGAACTCGTCGAGATTGGACGCGAAGATCGCCAGGAACTTCGCACGCTCCAGCAACGGAAGCGAGGCGTCCTCGGCGAGGGCGAGCACGCGGGCGTTGAAGTCGAGCCAGCTCAATTCACGATTGAGGTAGCGATCGCGTGGCAACCGCGCCGCCGACGAGTCGGCGGACAGGGGTGTCGCCGCCGGGGGTGGCGTGGGAAGCAACGGCTGCTGCTTGACGGTTTCCGTATCGCTCACGCCAACGATCATCCCCTACCGGAGAGCACCTGTGCATCCCGCGAGTGCGATCGCCGTGTGTCTCACACCACCATGGCGACCTGCTAGCACACGTGTGGAACGGGTTCGTGAACGCCGCCCGGCCAGCCGATGTCGTGCAGGACAGCACGGGTCGCGTTTCCGGCCCCGAGCGCCACCGCGCGGTCCAAGTCGGCGGCGGTGTCGACGTCGAGACGCAGCCCCGGCCAGTCCCCGGTGAGATCGACCGCTCCCGCCTCGATATGGCTGCGCGCCGATCCGGGGCCGAAGCGGGGGTCGAGCGCGGCGACCGGGTCGCGAACCACGAGCGCGGCGGTGCCGCTGCCCTCGTGGTCGGCCACGATCGAGCGCAGTCCGCGCGGGGCGGCGGCGAGCATGTCCGACAGCTCTTCCGAACGCAGCGCCGGCAGATCGGCCTGCAGCGCGAGCAGATCGACCGGCCCGTGCGCACCGCGCAACGCGGTAGCGGTGGCGGCCAACGCGGTGTTCAGCCCGTCGGCACGCGGTTCGCGCGGTTCCGGATGGACGTCGGCGCCCAGCGTGCGGGCCAGGTCCGCGACCTCGGGGTCGGGCGTGACCACGGTGACCGACACGACCTCGCCGACCGCCGCGGTGGCGGTCACGGTGTCGGCGAGCATGGCCAGCACCAGGCGTGCCCGGTGCTCCGGGCGCAGCCGATCGGCCAGTCGGCTCTTGGCCTGATCGAGGCTCTTGACCGCGATCACGGCATGCACGGCGTGCGGGCGCATGCGAGCAATCCTTCCATGGCATATTGGGCTGATGACGAGGGTGGCAGTGCTGGGCGCGGGATCGTGGGGCACCGCGTTCGCGAAGGTGTTGGCGGACGCGGGAACCGAGGTCACGATCTGGGCCAGGCGGCCCGAGGTCGCCGCGGCGCTGGCCACCGAACATCGCAATCCCGATTACCTGTCGGATATTCCGCTACCACCGATCGCGGCGACTCCCGAGCCCGCGGTGGCGCTGGACGGAGCCGATATCGTCGTGCTGGCGGTGCCGTCGCAGTCGCTGCGCGCCAACCTCGCGGAGTGGAAGGGACTGATTCCCGCCGACGCCACCTTGCTGAGCCTGGCGAAGGGCATCGAGACCGGGACGCTGCTGCGGATGAGTCAGGTGATCGAGGAGGTCACCGGGGCGGATCAGAGCCGGATCGCGGTGCTGTCCGGGCCGAACCTGGCGCGCGAGATCGCGGTGGGCCAGCCCGCCGCGACCGTGATCGCCTGCTCGGACAACGACCGCGCTGTGGCGGTGCAGCACGCCAGCGCGACCGGATACTTCCGGCCCTACACCAACACCGATGTGGTCGGCTGCGAGATCGGCGGCGCCTGTAAGAACGTCATCGCGCTGGCCTGCGGCATCGCCTCGGGAATGGGTCTGGGCGACAACTCGATCGCGAGCTTGATCACCCGTGGTCTGGCCGAGATCATCCGGCTCGGGGTGGCCCTGGGCGCGGAGCCGGTGACACTGGCCGGCCTGGCCGGAGTCGGGGACCTGGTCGCCACCTGCACCTCCCCACTGTCGCGCAACCGGTCGTTCGGTCATGTGCTCGGGGCGGGCGGATCCATGGATGCCGCGCAGTCGGCCACTCATGGCCAGGTCGCCGAGGGTGTGAAGTCCTGCACATCGGTGCGCGCGCTGGCCGAACGGCACGGCGTCGAGATGCCGCTGACCACTTCCGTGCATCAGGTCTGTCACGAAGGGCTCTCCGTGCGCGAAGCCGTCGGCAACCTGCTGGGGCGGCGGATCAAGCCGGAGTGATCCGGCCCCGCCCCGCGCCCGCGGAGGCCGGAGTGTCCGGGACGGTCAGCGGTGGGAGCGCGCACCGAAACGGGTACGGTTCGGGGCATGACGAACCGGATCAGGGTGGCAGTGGTCTTCGGCGGGCGCAGCAACGAGCACGCCGTATCCTGCGTATCGGCCGGTAGCGTGCTGCGTCACCTCGATCCGGAGAAGTATGACGCCGTGCCGATCGGCATCACCACCGAGGGCCGCTGGGTGCTCGGCGGCGCGGACGTGGCCGCGCTCGGCATCCACGACCGCGCCCTGCCGTCGGTGGACGCCAACGGCACGGCACTCACCCTGGCCGCTGACCCGAGCCGCTCGGGAGCGCTGATCGCGCTCGACGATCCGAGCGCCGCGCTCGGCGCGGTCGACGTGGTCTTCCCGATCCTGCACGGACCGTTCGGTGAGGACGGCACATTGCAAGGAATGCTGGAACTCGCCGGAGTCCCCTATGTCGGCCCCGGCGTGCTGGCCAGCGCGGCGGGCATGGACAAAGAGTTCACCAAGAAACTGCTCGCGGCCGAGGGGTTGCCGGTCGGCACCCAGGTGGTGCTGCGGCCCGGCACCGCGACGGTCGCCGAGGAGGACCGGCTGCGCCTCGGCCTACCGGTGTTCGTCAAACCCGCCCGCGGCGGTTCGTCGATCGGCATCACCCGGGTTTGCGACTGGGATGAACTCGATGCCGCCATCGCGGCGGCGCGCGCGCACGACCCGAAGGTGATCGTCGAAGCGGGCATCGTCGGACGCGAAGTGGAGTGCGGGGTCCTGGAATTCCCGGACGGCCGGGTCGCTTCGAGTGCGGTCGCGGAGATCCGGATGCCGGAGACCGGCACCATCGCCGATGCGCCCGCCTTCTACGACTTCGACACCAAATATCTCGACGACGTCTGCGAATTCGACGTCCCCGCCAAGCTGGACGACGAGGTCTCCGATCAGATCCGGGAATTGGCCGTACGCGCCTTCCGAGCCCTCGACTGCCAGGGCCTGGCACGGGTCGATTTCTTCGTCACCGAGCAGGGACCGGTGATCAACGAGATCAACACGATGCCGGGATTCACCGCCATCTCCATGTACCCGCGCATGTGGGAGGCCACCGGCGTCGATTTCGCCGCACTGATCTCCACGCTCATCGACACCGCGCTCGCCCGCGGCACCGGCCTGCGTTGAGCCCGATTCCCTGAACTCGGTCACGCTCCGGTCGGCGTTCGGCTCTGACCGCTTGTCCGCTGTGACGGGGCCGGCCGCGGTGTGTGTGCGCCGCAGGACGAGTCGCCCGCCTCCGCGGGTGGATCGGCGCACACTGCTCGCCGTCAGTTCGGCAGCGGCCCCGGGTCGATGGGCTGGGCCGGGAGGTGGGCGGTGATGGTGTCGGAGACTTCTTGCAGCGGCGTGGGGCCGGAGCCGTCGGGGACCGTGAGGGCGATGTAAGCACCCCGGTCGACGGCGAACCAGGTGCTCGCCGCGGCGGCTCGGTCGCGGACCTCGAACCACTGCACGCCGTTGACGATCTGCAGCGGCGAGGCGCGGTTGAATTCCAGCGGGCGATCCAACCCGCAGCGCACAACGATGGCCTCGTCGCCTTCGGTGCGCTGCCATGCGCGGGTAGCGGGCGGAGCGGGCTCGACCAGGGTCGATTTGGTGAATTCGCCCAGGTTCGCGGGCAGAGCGGGCAGGAGCGCGGCGCAGGCCGGGCCCTCCGCCGCCGGGGCCGGGACAGGGCCGAGCACCAGCGGTTCTCGCTCGACGGGCGCGCGGCGCGCTAGCACGGCGGCCACGATCACGGCGACGACCAGCACCACCGGAAGCGCCACGGCGGTGGCGATGAGCGCGGGCGAGTACTGGTGCGCCGGGGCAGGCGGGTTGTCCGGCTCGTTCGCTGCCGCGTCGAAGTCTTCGGTGTCGCGCTCGTCTGCTGCTGCGGGCGAGTTCTCGGCGTCGCGGTCCGCAGTGCCGATGTCCGGTGCCACGGCGTCGGAGGGAAGGGCGTCGGAGGGAAGGGCGTCGGCGGGAACCGCGCCGACGCTATCCGCCGCATCGTCCGAGCTCTCGGACTTCCGGGATCCGGGCGCGACTTCCCCGTGCTCCTCCCGCTGCTCCGCCGAATCGCGGTCCGGCGAATCCGCCGCCATGGTCACCGATCCTTTCTGGTGCGCGCGTCGCCCCTGGTCAGCAGCCGCGCAGCGGTGGACGGGGCCGGTAGTACTCGAGTGCCTCCGAAAGGGTACCGTCGGCCTCGTTCCAGCAAGCACCGCGCCGGAAGGATCGGTCATCAGCGCCAGCAGTGCCCCGAGGACAGTGCGTGAACTGGGGGAGTTCGCGCTGATCGACCGCATCAACGCGGGCCGCGTGCAGGCGCCGGGTGTGCTGCTCGGCCCTGGCGACGACGCGGCGCTGGTCGCGGCTCCGGACGGCCGGTTCGTGGTGACCACCGACATGCTCGTGCAGGACCGGCATTTCCGGCTGGACTGGTCCAGCCCCGAGGACGTGGGCCGCAAAGCGATCGCGCAGAACGCCGCCGATGTGGTCGCGATGGGCGCTACGCCGACCGCGTTCGTGGTGGCGCTCGGCTGCCCGGCCGACACCCCGCTCGAGGTGGTCGACGGACTCGCGGACGGCATGTGGGCCGAGGCGGCCAGGGCGGGGGCGTCCATCGCGGGCGGCGACCTGGTCCGCAGCCGGGAACTGGTCATCTCCGTCACCGCCTTCGGCGATCCGGGCAGCGGCGCGCCGATTACCAGAGCAGGTGCGCGCGCGGGGGATGTCGTCGCGGTGGCGGGCAGGCTCGGCTGGTCGGCCGCGGGCCTGGCCGCCTTCACCGCGGGGGTGACCGGGCCCGAGGTCGCGGAAGCGCTTGCCGCGCATCGTGTCCCGCAGCCGCCGTACGCCGTCGTGCTGGACGCGTTGCGCGGCGGGTCCTCCGGGCCTGCGGAAATCGTGGCGGCTCAGCGGCTTTCGGCGCGAACCGAGGCCGCATCCGGTGTGGCCGCGCGACATTCCGCGTTCGATCCGCTGGAATCCGGAGCGTCGAGGCCCACAGAGTCGTCGTCCCGGCCGGTGCCGCTCGGTGACCACCCGGAAGCGCGCACCGCGTCCGGAAGTACGGCGCCGGGAGCGCCCGCGCACGGGCTGCACGCGCTGACCGATGTGTCCGACGGGTTGCTCGCGGATCTGGGGCACATCGCCTCGGCCTCGGGCGTGGCCATCGACCTGGATTCGGCCGCCCTGCGCGACCCGGCGCTGGAGCCTGTCGCCGCTCGGCTGGATGCCGATGCGACGCAATGGATCCTGACCGGCGGCGAGGACCACGCCTTCGCCGGCGCTTGGGCTCCTGGCCGCGCGCTGCCGCCCGGATGGGTCGCGATCGGGCGAGTTGTGGCCGGTCGCGGGCTTTCCGTCGACGGCGTCGCGCAGACCGGCGGCGGTGGGTGGGAATCGTTCCGTGGGGCGGACTCGTCGTCCGGCGCCGAGCCACGCTAAGTTGTGCGGTCATGGGCACGAAACCACTGTCGGAAATCATGGATCCGGGATGGGCGAAGGCACTCGAGCCGGTGGCGGATCGGATTTCCGCCATGGGCGAATTCTTGCGTGCCGAGAACGCCGAGGGCCGTGGCTACCTACCGTCCGGTGAGAACGTCCTGCGCGCCTTCCAGCGTCCGTTCGACGCGGTGCGCGTGCTCGTGGTCGGCCAGGATCCCTACCCGACGCCCGGCCATCCGATGGGGCTGAGTTTCTCCGTGGCGCCTGATGTTTCGCCGATCCCGCGCAGCCTGGCCAATATCTTCGCCGAGTACAGCAAGGATCTCGGCCACCCCACGCCCTCCTGCGGTGATCTGAGCCCGTGGTCGGACCAGGGTGTGCTGATGCTGAACCGAGTGCTCACCGTGTCGCCCGGCAAGCCCGCCTCGCACCGGGGCAAGGGCTGGGAGGAGGTCACCGATCAGGCGATCCGCGCCCTGGTCGCCAGGGACGAGCCGCTGGTGGCGATCCTGTGGGGCCGCGACGCGGCGACGCTGAAGCCGCTGCTGGCCGAATCCGAGGTGCCGTATATCGAGTCCGCGCATCCGTCGCCGCTGTCGGCGTCTCGTGGGTTCTTCGGTTCCCGCCCCTTCTCGCGAGTGAACGAATTACTCGACGAACTGGGTGCCGAACCGGTTGACTGGCGCCTGCCCTGAATCGGGCGTCTGTGTGTGATCGACCGAGAGTAAACGAGTGAGGAGCTGTTCCATGCACAACACCACCGTCCGCGGCGCGCTGCGCGGCACCACCGCGACCCTGGCCTTCTGTGCCGCTTTGACCAGCGGCGCGGCCGTCGCGGGAGCGGCCCCGCTGCGCCTCGAGCCTGCCACGGAGACCACCACGGCTCCGGTCGCCGAGGAGTACACCTCCAGCGGCTCCTCCACCATCTCCGCCTCGGTGAACGCCAAGATCGCGTGCCTGTTCTTCGTGGGCAATCTCGGCTGCTGAACCCTCGATTCGCCGGGTTCACGCCGGCGCGGAACGGCGTTGTGCGATCCTACAGATCGTGAGTAATGCGAACAATCTTCTCGAACCGTCCCGGCTCCGGCTGCGCGGTTCGGGCGGAATCGAGCTGGCCGCCGATCAGTTCGGCCCGGTCGACGGCCCGCTCGTCGTCTTCTTGCACGGTGGCGGGCAAACCCGGCACTCGTGGAAGAAGACCGGCGCCCGGCTGGGCGCGTCGGGAATGCGGGTCGTCACGGTGGACGCCCGCGGCCACGGCGACAGCGAGTGGGCGCCGGATCGTGACTACCGGCGCCAGACCATGGTCGACGACCTGCTGCTGGTGCTGCAACAGCTGGGCGCTCCCGCGGTGGTCGTCGGGGCCAGCATGGGCGGAATCACCGGCCTGCTGACCACCGCGCGGCCCGGGGGAGAGGCCATCAGCGCCCTGGTGCTCGTCGACATCGTGACCCGGCCCGAGCCGGAGGGGGTCGCCCGGGTGATCGACTTCCTCGGCAAACATCGCGATGGCTTCGACAGCATAGAGCAGGCGGCCGACGCGGTCGCCGCGTACCTGCCGCACCGCCCGCGTCCGAAGAGCACCGAGGGCCTGCTGCGCAACCTGCGCGAGCGCGACGGACGCTGGTACTGGCATTGGGATCCGGACATGCTGAGCGACCGTCCGGAGGATCCGTCCGCGATGATCGAGCCGATGGAGGACGCGGCGCGCGCGCTGCGTATCCCGGTGCTGCTGGTCCGTGGCATGCGCTCGGATGTGGTGAGCGCCGAAGGAGCCGAAGCGTTCCAGCGACTGGTGCCGCACGCCCAGCTCGTGGAGATCGGCGGCGCCGCGCACACCGCGGCCGGTGACGACAACGACTCGTTCACCGACGCGGTGGCGAAATTCGTGCTCTCGACCCTGGAGTGACGACCGATCAGGCCAGCCCGGCGTAGTCGGGTTTGCGCTTCCCGGCGAACGCGTCGACACCCTCGCGTCCGGCGGCGGAGCCCGCGGCCGCGGCGATTCCGTCGCGCTCGCTGTCGAGCTGATCGCTCAGTGTCGCGGTCTCCGACTGTCGCAGCAGAGATTTGATGCTCGCATGGGTGGAACGCGGCCCGGTGGCGAGGGTGCGCGCGAGGCGCTGTGCCTCCTCGGCGATCTCGCCGTCGGGGACCAGCCTGCTCAGCACGCCGAGGCGCACCGCCTCCTCGGCGTCCAGGACCGCGTCGGTGAGCAGGATCTCACGGGCCCGCGCTCGCCCGACGATGCGCGGCAGCGTCCAGGACATGCCGCCGTCGGGGCTCAGGCCGATGCCCGGATAAGCCGGGCGCAGCTTGGTGGCGGGTCCGCCGAGGGCTATGTCGGCCATGCAGACCAAGCTCATGCCCGCGCCCGCCGCCCAACCCTGGACCGCGGCCACCACCGGGACGGTGGCCGCGTCCAGCGCGCGGACGAATTCGTGCAGGTCGGTAGCGAGGCCGTGGATGTGCGCCGAGCGATCCCGTGCCGCGGCGAAACCCCGAACATCGCCGCCCGCGCAGAAGTTCGCGCCCGCGCCCCGCAGCAGCACCGCGCCCACTTCGGAGCCGAGTGAGCCGAGTGCGACGGTGCCGGCATTGATGCCCGCGAAGTCCATGGACGTGCCGTTGGCGGACGTGGCGATGGTGATCTGGAGGACGCCGTCGACGGTTGTCACGTATCCGGCTTGCTCGCTGGAGGTCATGATCTGCACCTTAAACGGGCGGAGCCGGACACGGTCCGTCGGTAGCCGGTGGTGGGAGTGAAGGTATGCATGACGCGCTCGGCGAATCCGGTGGCATCGACGTACGCGGGACGCGTACGGGGGAGCGGGGTCGCGGAGGTGGGCAGGACGCGGAGGAAGTAAAGGCGCGGAGGTAGGCCTAGTGGGTGTCATTCAGTGCTAGGTCCGCGTGCATCGTGGGGGTGCGCACCATGCGCACCTCGAACGCGGCGGTGAACGACTCGACCTTGCGCGTGCCGTCGAGCACGAAACCGTGCTTGCGGTAGAAAGCCTGGGCGCGCGCATTCTGTTCGAACACCCACAGCGAGCACGGAGCGGCCGGATCGAGCGCGGCGCGGATCAGATCGTCGGCGACCCCGCTGCCGTGCCAGCGGGACCGCACATAGAGGGCGTGCAGCTCCAGCGGCGTCACCGCGTCAGCGTTGCCGGGCGGACCCGCGCTGGAGAATCCGATGACCGCGTCCCCGATCACCGCGACGTGCGTGCGGCCCGGATAGCGCACCCGGTCGCGCTCCCACTGCTCGGCTCGGCGCTTGATGTCGAACGCGTCGAGCACGTGCGCGGGCACCAGCCCCCGATACGCCTCGCGCCAGCAGGCGATGTGGCACTCGGCGAGGCTGTGCACATACTCGGCGGCCAGCGGCTGGACCCGCCACGAATGCTCGGTCACAGCGGCCACACTCGTCGCCCGCCCGCAGTCATGACAACGCCCCGGACCACCCGATGCGGGTGGTCCGGGGCGTGTGCCGACGATACTGATCAGCCGGGAAGCGGATCAGCCGCGGACGACCTTGCCCGCCTTCAGGCAGGAGGTGCACACGTTCATGCGGCGGGTGTTGCCGGGGGCAACCTGCGCGCGAACGGTCTGGATGTTCGGGTTCCAACGACGGTTGGTGCGCCGGTGCGAGTGCGAGACCGACTTCCCGAAGCCGGGGCCCTTGGCGCAGACGTCGCAGACGGCAGCCATAGTCGCGAACTCCTTCATGTCATGGTGGGACCGCCGCTTTCGCGGTGCGTCCTCGTGCAATGTCAAGTGTGGTGCCCTGTCGGCGGGGAGCCGACCAGCGCAGACCGACGACGGCCGCGCGAGGCAACCCTGCAAGGGTAGCTGTGCAGGCGTCGATCCACCAAACCGGTCCCCGCGGACGAGTGCCGGACCCGTGGCCGAGCACTCCCGGTCTATCGGCGCGGTCTTGCCGGTCGCCCGTCGGCACGGCCCGCTAACCTGGCGGGCGGCGGTGGTGCGCAGGTGGCGGAAGGGAGTGAGGTGACGGTGTCCGGAGCGCGAGATGTGATGGACGGCACGGCATTGTTGCGCTGGGGCCGCGCCTGTCTCACCGGCCTCGAGCATCGGCGCGAGGAGATCAACGCACTCAATGTCTTTCCCGTCCCGGACGCGGACACCGGTACCAACCTGCTCGCCACCATGCGCGCCGCGGTAGAGGCGGGGGAGGCGGCCACGGCACGGGAGAACCGGGACGGAAGCGCGGCACGCGCCGTCGCCGTCGCGATGGCGCACGGCGCGACGGTCGGGGCCAGGGGCAACTCCGGGATCATCCTGTCCCAGGTACTGCGCGGCGTCGCGGACGCGGTGGACGGTGGCCCGTTCACGGCGGACAGCCTGCGCGCCGCGCTGGCCAGGGCCTCCGAACTGGTCCGCGAAGCGCTGAGCGTGCCGATCGAGGGGACCATCCTCACCGTGCTCGACTGCGCGGCCGCGGCGGCCGCGCAGTGCCCGGACCAGGAGCTGGCGAACGTGGCGCTGGCGGCGGCCGACGGCGCGGCCAAAGCGCTCGGTGACACGCCGTTCCAATTGGGCGTGCTGCGCCGGGCCGGTGTCGTGGACGCGGGTGCCCGCGGGTTGGTCGTGCTGCTGGACAGCTTGGTGACGGTGACCCGGGGTGAGGCGCCCGCCCGGCCGGAGTACCCACGGCCCGCGGCGGCGCGACCGGCGCCCACCGGCGACGCCGAGCCGCAGTACGAGGTGATGTACCTGCTGACCGGCTCCGATGAGCGAAGAGTGGCCGCGCTGCGAGCCCGTCTCGGCGAACTCGGCGACTCGGTCGTCGTGGTCGGGGACGGGGGCGGATCCTGGTCGGCGCATGTGCACTGTGCCGACGCTGGGGCGGCGGTGGAGGCGGGCATCGCGGCGGGCGAACCGAGTCGGATCCGGATCGAAAATGTTGTGTTCACCTCGCGTCGAGACGCACCGGCCTGGTCCGCTGACGTCGCCGCCGATCTCGGCGAACGCGCGAACTCGGCGCATCCCCCCGCCGGTGACGGCGTCTCCGGCTCGCGGATCCGGCCGGTCGGAACCGGAGGATCCGCACCGCCCGCCGATTCGACCCAGGTGGTAGCCGGTGGGCTCGGCCCGAGCGCGAGGGCGACACGGGAAGTTCCGGCGGATCGCGGAATTCTGGCGGTGGTCGCGGGTGCGGGCGCCGCGACGCTGTTCGAGGACGCGGGCGCCGTGGTGCTGGCGGGCGACGAGCCGGTCACCGCGACGACGCTGCTGGCCGCGATCCGGCGGATGCCGAACCGCGAAGTGCTGGTGCTGCCCAACGGCGCCCTGCCCGCGCACGAACTGGTCGCCGTCGGCGTCGCCGCGCGTGACGCCCATCGCGACGTGCTGCTGCTGCCGAGCGCGTCGATGGTGCAGGGACTGGCCGCCCTGGCCGTGCACGACCGCGGGCGAATGGCGGTCGACGATGCCTTCGCCATGTCGGAAGCGGCCGCCACGACGCGATGGGGAGCGCTGCGCGCGGCGACCGAGCGTGCGCTCACCATGGTCGGCACCTGCGAGCCGGGCGACGGTCTCGGACTGGCCGGACACGATGTCGTCGTGATCGAGCGCGATGTGCCCGCGGCGGGGCGGACGCTGCTGGACCGGCTGCTCGCCTTCGGCGGCGAGCTGGTCACCCTGCTGGTGGGAGCGTCGGCGCCGGACGGGCTCGGCGACGAACTGGCCGCTCATATCGCGCGCAATTTCCCCGGTGTCGAGGTGATCGTGTATTCCGGTGGGCAGCACGGCGATTCGGTGCAGATCGGAGTGGAGTAGGGCATGGCGGCACTGAGCGATCGGCTCGACCACATCCTCGGCGCGAAGGCGGCGGCCTCGCTGGCGGACGCGTTCGACATGCAGACCGTCGAGGATCTGCTGCGGCACTACCCCCTGCGGTACGCGACGCAGGGCCAGCCGCTCACCGAGGAGGCGCCCGAGGACGGTACGCACATCACCGTCATCGGGCGGATCACCAAAGCCGAACTGCGGCCGATGCGCAACCGCCGCGGATCGCTGCTGAAGGTGGTTCTCGACACCGGCTCCGGGCGCGGCGTCGACGTCACCTTCTTCAACGGCGACAAGGTGAAATACGTGGTCCGCGAAGGTCTGCGCGCGATGATGTCGGGCACGGTGAACTACTGGCGCCCGGGCCAGTGGAATCTCAGCCACCCCGGCTACCTGATCCTGCCGGAGGCCGAGGACGCCGACGACTCGGTCGGCGCGCTGACGAAGGTGCGCGGCGGCGGAGACCTGCGCGGCCTCGCGCAGAGCGCTCGAGGCGAGGGTGGAGTGGACACGTCGTTCATGGAACGCGAGTTCATCCCGGTCTACCCGGCGACCGCCAAGGTGCAGAGCTGGGACGTCCTCGCCTGCGTGCGGCAGGTGCTCGACCAGCTCGACCCGCTCGAGGATCCGCTACCGGAGGACATGCGCGCCGAACGGGCGCTACCGCACCTGTCCGACGCGCTGCGCCTGGTCCACTTGCCCGAGCGCAAGTCCGATATCGATCAAGCCAAGGATCGGCTGCGTTTCGACGAGGCGCTGGCCCTGCAATTGGTGCTGGCCGATCGAAGGCACGAGGTGTCCGGCCGCCGGGCCCGCGCCTGCGCGCCACGCGCCGACGGCATCGCCGCGGCCTTCGACCAGCGGCTGCCCTTCGAACTCACCGCGGGGCAGCAGCAGGTCGTGGCGGAGATCTCCGCCGATCTGGCCCGCGAGCAGCCCATGCACCGGTTGCTGCAAGGCGAGGTGGGCTCCGGCAAGACGATCGTCGCCCTGCACGCCATGCTGCAGATAGTGGACGCGGGGCTGCAGTGCGCGCTGCTCGCCCCGACGGAGGTGCTCGCCGCGCAGCACTTCCGGTCGCTGCGCGGCATGCTCGGTGAGCTGGCCGCCGGGGGTGAGCTGGGCGCGGCCGACCACGCCACCCGCGTGGTGCTGGTGACCGGGTCGATGTCGGCCGCGGCCAAGAAGGCGGCCCTGCTGGAGGCGGTGACCGGCGAGGCGGGCATCGTGATCGGCACACACGCGCTCATCCAGGACAACGTCGAGTTCTTCGATCTCGGCATGGTGGTGGTCGACGAGCAGCATCGCTTCGGCGTGGAGCAGCGAGATGCCCTGCGCGCCAAGGCCAAAGCAGGTGTCAGCCCGCACCTGCTGGTGATGACCGCGACGCCGATTCCGCGCACCATCGCCATGACCACGCTCGGCGATCTGGAGACCTCCACGTTGACCGAACTGCCGAAAGGCCGTTCGCCGATCGTCTCCAAGGTGGTGCCGCGCAGGCAGCATCCGAACTGGGTGGATCGCGCCTGGGAGCGGATCGTGGAGGAGGTCGCCGCCGGACGCCAGGCGTACGTGGTGTGTTCGCGCATCGGCGACGACGAGGAAGCGGCGGGCAAGTCCCGCAACGGGCGGTCGAAGTCCGGCGACGGCGACAAGGAGGGCCCGACCACCCAGGCCGTGCTCGACGTGTTCGAGATGTTGCGTGGCGGCCCGCTGTCCGGCGTGCGGGTCGGCCTGCTGCACGGCAGACTGCCTGCCGACGAAAAAGACCAAGTGATGCGGGCGTTCAACGACGGATCGGTGGATGTGCTGGTGTGCACCACCGTGGTCGAGGTCGGCGTGGACGTGCCCAACGCGACGGTGATGGTGATCGTCGACGCCGACCGGTTCGGTGTCAGTCAGTTGCATCAGCTGCGCGGCCGGATCGGACGGGGCCGGCACCCCGGGTTGTGCCTGCTGGTCACCGATGCCGCGCCGGGCGGATCGGCCATGGCACGGCTGGACGCGGTCGCCGCCACCACCGACGGCTTCGAACTCGCTGTGCTCGACCTGCGTACCCGCCGCGAAGGCGACGTGCTCGGCGCCGCCCAGTCCGGGACGGCGCGCTCTCTGCGCCTGCTGTCGCTGCTGGACGACCTCGAGGTCATCACCGCCGCCCAGGAGTTCGCCCGCGCCGTGGTGGCCTCCGACCCCGGCCTGCGCAAGCATCCCGGTTTGGCCGGGATGATGCACGCGGCAGTGGACTCGGAGCGGCTGGAGTATCTGGCCAAGTCCTGAGGCCTCGGACCCGGCGAGGTCAGCGCCCGAGCCGCGGGTAGGGCAGGTCGGTGCTGGTGTGCTCGGCGACCGCCAACGGGCTGCCGATGTGCGGGAAAGCGCGTTGCGGGCAGGTGGGGCGCTCGCATACTTTGCAGCCCGCGCCGATGGGCACCGACGCCGACGGGTCGCCCAGTTGCAACCCGGCCGAATACACCAAGCGGTCGGCGTATTCGATATCGCAGCCTAGACCGATCGCGAAATTCTTGGCCGGGGTGCCGAACCCGTGCGGCGCTATCGCCGCGGTGCGGGCGACCCACAGATAGCGACGGCCGTCGGGCATCTCGGCCACCTGGGTCAGGACGCGGCCGGGGTTGGAGAAGGCCTCGTGCACCACCCATAGCGGGCAACTGCCGCCCACCCGGGAGAAATGGAAGGCGGTGGCGGATTGCCGTTTGGAGATGTTGCCCGCCCGGTCGGTGCGCACGAAGAAGAACGGGACGCCGCGCTGGCCCTGCCGTTGCAGGGTGCTGAGCCGATGGCAGATGGTCTCGAAGCCGACCTCGAACCGCAGACCGAGCAGGTCGATGTCGTAGCGCAGTTCCTCGGCCGAGCGCAGGAATCGGCCATACGGCAGTACCAGCGCGCCTGCGAAGTAATTGGCCAGTCCGATCCGCGCCAGTGTGCGCGATTCGCCATTGAGCGACGGGCTTTCGGCCAGGACGGCGTCCAGCTCGGCTCCGTACAGCAGAAGGCCGAGCGTGGTGGCGATCTGGAAGGCGCGCTGGCCCGGCCGCAACCGGCGAGCGAGCGTGAGCGTCCGGGTCTCCGGGTCGTAGTGGCGTTTGGGAACGGTGGGGTCGGCGCCGTCGCCGCGCACCAGAACGGTGACTCCGGCGCGTTCCTCGGCGACGCGGGCGAGCTGGCGATCGAGGGAGCCGATGGTGAGCCCGGAGTTCTCGAACAGCTGCTCGGCGGCGATGTCGAGCTGCGCGATGTGGTTGTGATGGTCGTAGAAGAAGTCGCGCACGTCCTCGTAGGGCATGGGCACGCCGGGCGCGCCCGCGGGCGCGGACACTCGCGCGGAGAGCAGGTCGAGCTGATCGGTGGCGGCGCGTAGTCGGCGATGCATCGCGACGACGATCCTGGCGACCTCCGGCTGACGGGTTGCCAGTTCCTCCACCTCGGTCAGCGGCGCGGTGTGCCCGCCCGCGGCGTCGATGAGCACCTCGTGCAGGTCCGACACGAGACGCGCGTCGGAATCGGCGGCGAAGAACTGGACGTCGAGGTCGAAAGTGGAATTGAGTTTCAGCAGTACGGGAATGGTGAGTGGACGCTGGTCGCGCTCGAGCTGATTGAGATAACTCGGCGACAGATCCAGCGATTTCGCCAGAGCCGCCTGAGTCATCCTCCGCTCTTCCCGCAATCGTCGAAGCCGGGCGCCCGCATACATCTTGCGCACGTGCACGATGGTAGCTGCGATGATTCGCAATCATCGCAAAAACGCGCGCACTTTCCCACAAGAATATGCTTTTGCGAGGTGCCCAGCAATGTATTCGATCTGCGTAGCGTGCGAAGAGAGGTTTGCCGCCGCATCGTGGACGATGCGCGAAAATGCTCATTCATCCTCTTCCCTACCGAGCGATTGCTTGGTTGAATCGAGGGAGGCCGGCCCCGCCTTCCGGCAGCAGGAAAGTGAGCAGAACGAATGCCCGATCCCGAGGAACTCGTGCGAGCCATGTGCCGAAGCTGGTCCGACCCCGATCCGGACCGGATCAGCGCGTACTTCGCCGAGGACGCCGTCTACCACAACATTCCGATGGAACCCATCGTCGGCCGCACCGCCATCCGCGACTTCATCGCGGGCTTCCTGACCACCTTCGAGGCCATCGACTTCGACATCCACCACCAGATCGCCTCCGGCAACGTGGTGATGAACGAGCGCACCGACACCCTCCGCTCCGCCGGACGCGAGACGCCGCTCCCGGTCATGGGGTTCTTCGAAGTCACCGACGGCGAAATCACCGCGTGGCGCGACTACTTCGATATGGCCGCCATCAACCGGGCCTTCGGACTGTAGAGCGAGACATCGGTCGAACAGATCGTTCTCGGATCCGGCGGCGGTGGCCCAGTGCGTCCAGGACTCGAGCCGGTCGAGATCGGCGCACCCGGTCATCTCGGCCCGCGTCCTCTCCGCGATGTCGAATCGTATGGAACCGAATCGGGGGGTGGGCGCGTCGAAGTAGGTAAGAGGGGAACGTTGTCCGGTGGTCGACATGTGAGGAGGGGTAGCCGATGGAGCGTTGTTCCGGGTGTCATACGGCGTGGCGGCGGGGGATGCGGGCGCGGGCGCGGGAGTTGCCGGTGACGCGGCGGGAGGAACCGTGTGATCGGTACACGCTGCGTCGGCGGCAACCGCCACGGCCGGAGCCGGAAACAGACTGTGGCTCTTGATGATTCGGTGTCCCCCTCGGGGTGACGAAGGGGACACCGATCACCGACGGGCGGGCAGGGCTACCTGATGGCCGCCGCCGCGGCGACCATATTGCGCAGCGCGGCTTCCACCTCGGCGCGTCCCCTGGTCTTCAGTCCACAGTCGGGATTCACCCAGAGCCGTTCGGCCGGAACAGCTTTCAGCGCCGCGCGCAGCGAGCTGGTGATCTCGTCCACACCGGGCACCCGCGGAGAGTGGATGTCGTACACGCCGGGGCCGACGCCGAGGTCGAACCCCGCCGCGTTCAAGTCGTCGAGCACCTCCATATGAGAGCGCGCCGCCTCGATCGACGTGACGTCGGCGTCCAGCCCGGCGATCGCATCGATCACCTCGCCGAATTCCGAGTAGCACAGGTGCGTGTGGATCTGCGTCGCATCGGACACCCCGGAGGTCGCGATCCGGAACGATTGCACCGACCACTGCAAGTACCCGGGCTGATCGGCCGCGCGCAGCGGAAGCAGTTCGCGCAGGGCGGGCTCGTCGACCTGGATGATCCGGATGCCCGCCGACTCGAGGTCAACGGTCTCGTCCCGGATCGCCAGCGCCACCTGGCGCGCGGACTCGCCCAACGGCTGGTCGTCGCGCACGAACGACCACGCCAGAATGGTGACCGGTCCGGTCAGCATGCCCTTGACCGGCTTGCCGGTGAGCGACTGCGCGTACCCGATCCACTCGACGGTCATCGGCTCCCGCCGCGCCACGTCCCCGAACAGGATCGGCGGGCGCACACAACGCGTTCCGTAGGACTGCACCCATCCCTGCTCGGTCGTCGCGAACCCGTCGAGTTGCTCGGCGAAGTACTGCACCATGTCGTTGCGCTCCGGCTCGCCGTGCACCAGCACGTCCAGCCCCAGTTCCTCCTGGAGTGCGATGACCTCCGCGATCTCGGCACGCATCCGGCGGACGTACTCCGCCTGGTCGATCTCGCCCTTGCGCAGTGCGGCGCGCGCCAGCCGGATGGCCGAGGTCTGCGGGTAGGAACCGATCGTCGTGGTCGGCAGCGCGGGCAGCCGCAAGCGGTCCCGTTGCAGTTCCCGGCGTTGTTCGGCGGGCGCGCGGCGGACGGCGTCGGGCCCGAGCGCGGCCAGCGCGGCCCGCACCCGCGGATCGTTCAGCCGCGGATCCGACCTTCGCGACGCCAGCGCCGCACGCACCGCGGCCAACTCGGCGCCGATCGCTTCCACACCCTCGCTCAGCGCGGTCGCGAGCAGGCGGACCTCGGTCACCTTCTCCGCGCCGAACGCCAGCCAGGACCGCAGCCGCACGTCCAACCGCGTCTCGGCGGCCAACGTGTAGGGCACGTGCAGCAGCGAGCACGAACTCGAGACCGCCACCTGCGCTGCGGATGCCAGCGCCGTATCGAGGATGGACAGGGCATGGTCGAGATCGGCGCGCCAGACATTACGACCGTCCACGACCCCTGCGACGACCAGCTTGCCGGTCAGCGCGGGCACGGCCGCCACCGCGGCGACGTCGGCGCCGGAGGTGAAGTCGAGAGCCACTCCTTCTATCCCGGTGCTCGCCAGCGCCGCCAGTGCGGCGCCCGGCTGCCCGAAGTAGGTCGCGACGAGGATCGCCGGACGCTCGGTGGCGTCCGCGAGTTCCCCGTAGGTGACCTGTACCAGGCCGATCTCCTCCGCCGTGAGGTCGGTGACCAGCACCGGCTCGTCGATCTGCACCCACTCGGCGCCGGCTGCGGCCAGTCTGCGCAGCAGCTCCCGATACAGCGGCAGCAGTTCGATCAGCCGGGACAGGCCCGAGCCGCCGGTCGCCTTGGCCAGCTTCAGGAAGGTGATCGGGCCGATCACCACCGGCCGCGCGGGCACGCCCAGCTCGAGCGCCTCCCGCAGTTCCGCCAGTAATTTCTCCGGGTGCAGCGAGAACGCCGTCTCCGGGCCGATTTCCGGCACCAGGTAGTGGTAGTTGGTGTCGAACCACTTGGTCATCTCCAAGGGCTCCACCGTGTCGGTGCCGCGCGCGGCGGCGAAATACCGATCCAGCGGGTCGGCGATCCTGGCGACCCTTGGCGGCAGCGCGCCCAGCAGTTCGGCGGTGTCGAGCATCTGGTCGTAGTAGGAAAAGGTGCCGACCGGAATCGAGTCCAAGCCCGCGGCCCGCAAGCCGGTGAGCTGGTCGCGCCGCAGGTCGCGCGCCACGGCATGCAACCGGCCCGCGTCGATCCTGCCTGCCCAATAGGCTTCGGTGGCCCGCTTCAGTTCCCGCCGGGGCCCCACTCGAGGAAGCCCGAGAACCGTTGCGGTGAACGGCTTTTGCTGTGCAACAGTCACAGTGTCTCTCCATTGCTGTGGACGAAAGCCATCGCCATACGGGCAGGCGGAGAACCTGATGACATGCCGGTGGAATTCCCGGCCGAGGAGCCCGACACGTCAGCTGGTGATCCGCACGCCCAATCCACGAGGCGGTGGCCGCCGGGTACGGCGTACCCGGCACGGCTGGCAGGTCTTCGGACTCGCGGGCACCGGCCGTGCGGGCCGGCATACGCCGGAGAGCTCCCGATGGCCGACCTACTGGCCGTCGCTTCCCGAGTCGCGGAGCCTTCCGGCTCGGTGAACTCAGTGCCTGGTGACGGCGGTCGTTCCTGCATACCGCTGCGGGACAGTCCCGGATTCCCACCGGGTTCCCTCTCACCCGCCGTGACGTCGCCGCACGGGCGGGCTCGACTCCGTCGCGCGACGTCGGGGCTCCATCTCGTCGTGCTGCGGTGAACCAGCTGCACCCTCAGCATAGGACGCGGTGCGGCCGACACGAACGACCGACCCGAGATGGCGATCCGCTGCCCGGCGGCCTGCGGTCGATACGAGCCGCACGGCCGGGGCCGCACTCGTCCGCCCCGGCGGCCGCGGGGTTCGGCCGGCGGGGCGCCGCGAGGGACATCACATCGGTTATTTGCCCGAGACGCTCGCCGCGTACCGATGCCGCACCGGCTCGCGTTCCGGCTATCGGCAGAATCGGGCCTGCGGAATCGGCTCGGCCCTTCGCGCAACTCCCCGGGCCGCGCGCGAAATCGGCTCGGCTGTTCGCAGATACCCGGCGTCGGGTGCCGGAGATCCGTACTTCCGAACTCCGCGTGCGCAAGGTTCGCGTCGTGTGCGGTCGCGGCCCCGTGTCGGGGTATCGAGGCCGAGCCCGGCCGTCGGTCGGCGCGTCACCGCACCTGCGCACCGCACCCGGCCGCCGGGCAGCACACCGGTTGCTGCGACGCCGCCCATGTGTCGCCTCTGTGAACGCAACTTCGCAACGGTGCTAGTCGGTCTTGTGAAGAGGTTTGCGAAGGGGGATTCCGTGTCGGTGCGGTTCACGCGGCCGGGTACCTTAGGTCAATGTTCTCGAAAGTCTTGGTTGCCAACCGTGGCGAGATCGCCATCCGAGCCTTCCGCGCGGCTTACGAACTCGGCATCGGGACGGTCGCCGTGTTCCCCTACGAGGACCGCAATTCGGTCCATAGGTTGAAGGCGGCGGAGTCGTATCAGATCGGTGAGCCTGGTCATCCGGTGCGGGCTTATCTGTCGATCGAGGCGATCGTCGAGGCGGCCAAGTCGGCGGAGGCGGACGCGATCTACCCGGGGTATGGGTTCTTGTCGGAGAATCCGGATCTGGCGGCGGCGTGTGCGCGGGAGGGCATCACGTTCATCGGTCCGTCGGCCGAAGTGCTGGAGCTGGCGGGTAACAAGGCGCGCGCTATCGAGGCCGCCAAGGCAGCCGGGCTGCCGGTGCTGCGGTCGAGCGCGCCGTCGTCGGACGTGGACGAGCTGCTGGCCGCGTCGCACGAACTGGAGTACCCGATCTTCGTCAAGGCTGTCGCGGGCGGTGGCGGGCGCGGCATGCGGCGAGTCGCGGCGCCGGAGCAGTTGCGTGAGTCGATCGAGGCGGCTTCGCGGTTGGCGGAGTCGGCGTTCGGTGACCCGACGGTGTTCCTGGAGCAGGCGGTGGTGAACCCGCGTCATATCGAGGTGCAGATTCTCGCCGACCAGCACGGCAATGTGATGCATTTGTTCGAGCGGGACTGCTCGGTGCAGCGCAGGCATCAGAAGGTGATCGAGTTGGCGCCCGCGCCGAATCTGGACCCGGCGCTGCGGGAACGGATCTGTGCCGACGCGGTGGCCTTCGCCCGGCAGATCGGCTACTCGTGTGCGGGCACTGTGGAGTTTCTGCTGGACGAGCGCGGCAATCACGTGTTCATCGAGATGAACCCGCGCATCCAGGTGGAGCATACGGTGACCGAGGAGATCACCGATGTGGATTTGGTGCAGTCGCAGCTGCGGATCGCTGGTGGGGAGACGCTCGAGCAGTTGGGTTTGAGCCAGGACACGGTGACGATCCGGGGTGCGGCGTTGCAGTGCCGGATCACCACCGAGGACCCGGCCAACGGGTTTCGTCCCGACACCGGCCGTATCACCGCCTACCGCACGCCGGGTGGTGCGGGTATCCGCTTGGATGGCGGTGCGAACCTGGGTGCGGAGATCGGCGCCTATTTCGACTCGATGCTGGTCAAGCTCACCTGCCGTGGTCGCGATTTCGGTGCGGCGGTGGCGCGGGCGAGCCGGGCGCTGGCGGAGTTCCGGATCCGGGGTGTGGCCACCAACATCCCGTTCCTGCTGGCGGTGCTGGATGATCCCGACTTCGCGGCGGGCCGGGTGACGACCTCGTTCATCGAGCAGCGTCCGCAGCTGCTGACGCTGCGTCAGTCCGCCGACCGGGGCACCAAGATCCTCGACTACCTGGCCGATGTGACGGTGAACAAGCCGCACGGGGAGCGGCCGACCACGGTGTACCCGCACGACAAACTGCCCGCGATCGATCTGAGCGTGCCGCCGCCGGACGGGTCGCGGCAGCGGTTGCTGCGGCTGGGGCCGGAGGGTTTCGCGCGGGCGCTGCGTGAGCAGAAGGCGGTCGGGGTCACCGACACCACCTTCCGCGACGCGCACCAGTCGCTGCTGGCCACCCGGGTGCGCACCAACGGCCTGCTGGGTGTGGCGGGGCATGTGGCGCGGTTGACCCCGCAGCTGCTGTCGGTGGAGTGCTGGGGTGGGGCGACCTACGACGTGGGGTTGCGGTTCCTCTACGAGGATCCGTGGGAGCGGTTGGCGGCGTTGCGCGAGGCGATCCCGAATATCTGTTTGCAGATGTTGCTGCGTGGCCGTAACACTGTCGGCTACACCCCGTATCCGGAGGCGGTGACCCGTGCGTTCGTGTCCGAGGCGACCGCCACGGGTATCGACATCTTCCGTATCTTCGACGCGCTCAACAACGTCGATCAGATGCGCCCGGCCATCGACGCGGTCCGCGAGACCGGCACCGCGGTCGCCGAGGTCGCGATCAGCTACACCGGTGATCTGTCGAATCCGGACGAGTCGCTCTACACCCTGGACTACTACCTGAAGCTGGCCGAGCAGATCGTGGACGCGGGCGCGCACGTGCTGGCGATCAAGGACATGGCCGGGCTGTTGCGCGCTCCGGCGGCGTCCACGCTGGTCACCGCGTTGCGCAGCAATTTCGATCTGCCGGTGCACGTGCACACCCACGACACACCGGGCGGGCAGTTGGCCACCTACCTGGCTGCCTGGCAGGCCGGCGCCGACGCGGTCGACGGTGCGAGTGCCGCGATGGCCGGCACCACCAGCCAGCCCGCGCTCTCGGCGATCGTGGCCGCGGCAGCGCACAGCGAGTACGACACCGGGTTGGACCTGCAGAACGTGTGCGACATGGAACCGTACTGGGAAGCGCTGCGCAAGGTGTACGCGCCGTTCGAGTCCGGGCTGCCCGCGCCCACCGGTCGGGTCTACACCCACGAGATCCCCGGCGGGCAGCTGTCGAACCTGCGCCAGCAAGCCATCGCGCTCGGATTGGGTGACCGGTTCGAAGAGGTCGAGGCGAAATACGCCGCCGCCGACCGGCTGCTCGGGCGTCTGGTGAAGGTCACCCCGTCTTCGAAGGTCGTCGGTGACCTGGCGTTGGCGCTGGTCGGCACCGGCGTCGAGGTCGAGGACTTCGCCACCGACCCCGGACGCTACGACATCCCGGACTCGGTGATCGGGTTCCTGCGCGGCGAACTGGGCACCCCCGCCGGCGGCTGGCCCGAACCGCTCCGCAGCAAGGCGCTCGCCGGGCGCGGCGCGGCCAAGCCCGAGACACCGTTGACGCCCGCGGACGAGAAGGGCCTGGCCGGTAGCTCGGACGAGCGCCGGGCGACGTTGAACCGGTTGCTGTTCCCCGGCCCGACCGCCGAATTCCTCGCTCATCGCGAGAAGTACGGCGACACCTCCGGATTGTCGGCCAACCAGTTCTTCTACGGCTTGCGCCGCGGCGAGGAACACCGGGTGCAACTGGAGAAGGGCGTCACCCTGCTCATCGGCCTGGAAGCCATCTCCGAACCCGACGAGCGCGGTATGCGCACGGTGATGTGCATCCTCAACGGGCAGTTGCGGCCGATCTCGGTTCGTGACCGGCAGATCGCCAGCGAAATCCCGGCGGCGGAGAAAGCCGACAAGACCAACCCCGGCCACGTCGCGGCGCCCTTCGCCGGTGTCGTCACTCTCGCGGTGTCCGAAGGAGATTCGGTCGCGGCGGGTGACACCATCGGCACCATCGAGGCCATGAAGATGGAAGCCGCGATCACCGCGCCCCGCGCGGGCACCGTCGGCCGGGTCGCCATCGGCGCCGTGCAACAGGTCGAAGGCGGTGACCTGCTCATCGAACTGGCGGTCCGGGAGTCGTCCGCCGGATGACGCGGATCGTCGCGGGAACGGCGGGTGGACGGCGCCTGCGGGTGCCGCCGTCGGGCACCCGCCCGACCTCCGACCGAGTCCGGGAGGCGCTGTTCAGCGCGTTGGACGCCCGGCTGGACTTCGCGGGCGCGCGCGTGCTCGACCTGTACGCGGGTTCCGGCGCGCTGGGGCTGGAGGCGCTCTCGCGCGGCGCCGAGCACGCGCTGCTCGTCGAGTCCGACCGCAAGGCGGCGGCCGTGGTTCGCGGCAACATCGCCGACCTCGGCCTGCCCGGCGCCGAATTGCGGGTCGCGACGGTGGCCGGCGTGCTGCAACTCGGCGGAGCGGGCGGCTTCGACGTGGTCTTCTCCGACCCGCCTTACGCGCTGGACAACGCCGCGGTGCTGGCCGATCTGCGGGCGCTCACCGAGCACGGTTGGCTGCGTCCCGGGGCGTTGATCGTGCTGGAGCGTTCGGTGCGTTCTCCCGAAATAGCCTGGCCCGCAAGCTTCGTCCCGGCCAAATCGCGACGGTACGGCGAAACACGCATCGACCTCGCGGAGTTCGAGCCGGACGGGTAGGCGCGGGTCCGCCCGCGCGTACCCGTCGGCGGTCGCCCTGCTAGCGTCGCCTCATGGCAGGAGCACTGTGCCCCGGGTCGTTCGACCCCGTGACCTATGGACACCTCGACGTCTTCACCCGGGCCGCGGCCCAGTTCGACGAGGTCGTCATCACCGTCATGATCAACCCGAAGAAGCAGGGCATGTTCACCGTCGAGGAGCGCATCGAGCTGCTGCGCGAGTCGACCGCGCACCTGGGCAACGTGCGGGTGGATTCCTGGCAGGGCCTGCTGGTCGACTTCGCCCGCGAGCAGGGCATCACCGCGATCGTGAAGGGCCTGCGCGACGCGGGCGACTTCGGTTACGAACTACAGATGGCGCAGATGAACAAGAAGCTCTCCGGGGTGGACACCTTCTTCATCGCCACCAACCCGTCGTTCAGCTTCCTGTCCAGCTCACTGGTCAAGGAGGTCGCCGCGTACGGCGGCGACGTCGCCGACATGCTGCCCCCTTCGGTCCACAAGCGCCTCCTCGACCGCTTGGCCGAGCGCAACAGCTGACGGACCCAGAAGACCTGGAAACGGCCCGATTCAGCCTCTCGCCGGGAGGAGTCCGAATGTCCGGAGCGGCGAACGGGCCTAGAACACCAGACCGCGCAGGGCCAGGAAGCGCATGCCGCCGACCGCGGCGGTGATCGCGAGGATCGCGGCGGCCTGAGCGGTGTCCCCGAGGCCGGGGGCCCATACGCCGAGTGCGGCCAGTGCGGCGGTCGTGACGCCGAGGCCGACCAGCGCCAGTCCGCCGCCTTCCCACTGTGCGGTGAACCAGCCGACCCGTCCCGCCGCGTGGAAGGTGAGCTGACGGTGCAGCTCGTTGGCGATCATGGTGCTGACGACGGAGCCGACGACATTGGCCAGTAGCGGCCCGGCCCCGTGCATCGCGAAGAACAGCAGGACGTAGGCGATGTTGCTGGACCCGCCGACGAGCGCGAACCGGATCAGTTGAGCGAAGGCACGATCGCCGCGCAGATACTGGGCGAGCTGTCCGAACTCGGTCGCGACCCAGGTCGTCGGCAACGCCGGGTATGGGCCGGCCCACGGCACGAAGAAGCTGGTGGCGCTTACTCCCGCCGGTCGCGGTAGTTCGAGAACAGTCATCGTCTTTCCGATCGAACACAAGCCATCGGCAAGGACAACGGCGATGGTGATCGCTCACCTCTCCCGTCGACTCTTGGCAGGTTCCGTTCGTAGCCATGGTCAGGAATCGCTGACGCATCGGAGCCTGTCGACATTCGACGGCGGTTGTCCGTACCTCCGGCTTCCTCGTCCGCGATCCGGGGGGACCGCGGTAGGTGTCGAAGGTCTTGGTCGACCTTCCAGAAAAATGTAACACGAAGCGGAGAGGAGGTCTCCACTTGATTTCTGTGGCGTGCGAGACACTGCCACGACACACCGGAAAGGGACTCGGCACGAGCCGTGACGAGAGGCACACTGGGTTCGGCGGAAAGTTTCGCCGTGAGTCCGCAGGAGGGTAGTGAGCATGTATCGCGTATTCGAAGCGCTCGACGAACTTGTCGCCATCGTCGAAGAGGCGCGCGGCATCCCGCCGACCCGCAGCTGCATAGTGCCGCGCGGCGACGTGCTCGAACTACTCGACGACGTCCGGGACGCGCTGCCCGGCGAACTCGACGACGCCCAGGACGTGCTCGACCATCGGGACAAGATCGTGTCCGATGCCAGGACCGCGGCCGAGACCGCCGTGACCGGAGCCAACGAGCAGGCCGAGCGCACCATCACTTCGGCGCGCGAGAACGCCGATCGCATCCTGGCCGATGCCAAGGCGCACGCCGACCGGATGGTCGCCGAGGCGAGTGCGCACGCCGATCACCTGGTCGTCTCTGCTCAGGAGGAGGCCGATCGGGTGGTGGCCGACGGCAACGCCGAATACGAGGCGGTGACAGGCCGGGCGCGCATCGAGTCGGAGCGGATGATCGAGGCGGGCAAGGCCGCCTACGACCGCTCCGTCGCCGACGGGCTCGCCGAGCAGGAGCGGCTGGTCACGCAAACCGAGGTGGTCCGGGCCGCGCATGCCGAATCGGCGAGGGTGATCGACGCCGCGCACGCCGAAGCCGATCGCCTGCGCGAGGAATGCGACCACTACGTCGACTCCCGGCTGGCCGACTTCGAGGAGACGCTGACCAGCACGCTGCGCACGGTCGGGCGGGGACGCCATCAACTGCGCAGTGGGGCGGGCGTACCCGACTACGCCAGCGAATTCCGCAGGTAGCGGCGCTGACGGCGGTGGGTGCGTTTGGGCGCGCACCACGTGATCGCGTATTGTCGAGTGGTTGCCCGTACCCCCTCGAGTGTGAGTGAGTTCGTGATGTCCGCCGGTTCCGGTTCCGCGTCGCGTCCCAAGTCGGCCAAGCGCCGGTCGCCGGACGGTGGTTTCGTGCTGGACGTCCGCAGCCTCGGCCGCAGGCCGGGGACCATGCGCGAGCTGCGCCGCACCGTCACCACCGAGGAGCGGATCGGTCTGGATCTGATCGCCGTTCCCGTAGGCGCGCAGGTGGAGCTCGACCTGCAATTGCAGGCGGTGTCCGAAGGTGTGCTGGTCACCGGGATGATGACGGCGCCGATCGAGGGGGAGTGCTCGCGCTGCCTGGAGCCGTTCGGCGACGAGGTCGTCCTGCGGCTGACCGAGCTGTTCGCCTACCCGGACAGCACTACCGAGCAGACCACCGAGGACGACGAGGTCTACCGCCTGATCGATGACACCATCGATCTGGGGCCGGTGGTGCTCGACGCCGTCGGTCTGGAGCTGCCGCTGCAGCCGCTGTGCACGCCGGATTGCGCGGGACTGTGCCCGGAATGCGGGGTACGGATGGCGATTGCGGGATCCGACCACGGGCATGAGATACTTGACCCTCGCTGGGCCGGACTGGCTAAGTTCGCCTCCGGATCGCCCGGCGCAGGCAGCCCCGACGAGGGTGCGGCCGACCGAGACCACTGAGCAAGACCGATCAGCCGAACCGGCAGAGCAATTAGACAGAGGAGAAGTAGTCGTGGCCGTTCCCAAGCGCCGGATGTCCCGTTCCAACACCAGGTCGCGGCGCAGCCAGTGGAAGGCCACCGCGCCGACCCTGATCACCTGCCCGAACCGCGCCTGCGGCGAGAAGACCTTGCCGCACATCGCCTGCCCGTCCTGCGGCACCTACAAGGGCCGCCAGGTCACCGCCGCGGTCTGATCGTTCGACCTGTCGTAGCGACGTGACCGACGAACCCGACTCGTCCGCAGGACGCGCGAGCCTGCTCGCCGCGCTCGGCGTCGACCTGCAGCCGGATCTGCTGCGTCTTGCGCTGACCCATCGGTCGTACGCGTATGAGAACGGTGGTCTGCCGACGAACGAGCGTCTCGAGTTCCTCGGCGACTCCGTGCTCGGGCTGAGCATCACCGAACGGCTGTATCACGAGCATCCCTCGAAGACCGAGGGTGAACTGGCCAAGCTGCGCGCGAGCGTGGTGAATATGCGCGCGCTCGCCGAAGTAGCCCGTGGGCTCGGCGAGGGCGGCCTCGGTGCGCACCTGCTGCTCGGCAAAGGCGAAGAACTCACCGGCGGCCGGGACAAGGAGAGCATCCTCGCCGACGGTATGGAGTCACTGCTGGGCGCCGTGCACTTGGAGCACGGCATCGAGATGGCTCGTGCCGTGGTGTTGCGGCTGTTCGCCGAACTGCTCGAGCGCGGACCGCGGATGGGCGCGGGCCTGGACTGGAAGACGAGCCTGCAGGAACTCACCGCCGAGCGTGGTCTCGGCGTGCCCAGTTACGAGATCACCTCGACCGGGCCGGACCACGACAAGGAATTCACCGCCACTACGGTGATCGGCGGACGGGCCTACGGGCAAGGTGTCGGCCGGTCGAAGAAGGAAGCCGAGCAGAAGGCCGCGGGGACCGCCTACGAGGCGCTGACCGCCGAAACCTGACGTGCCCGAGCTTCCCGAGGTCGAGGTCGTTCGACGCGGCCTCGCCGAGCATGTGGTGGGCCGGGTCGTCGAATCGGTGGCGATCACCCATCCCCGCTCGGTGCGCCGCCATCTCGAAGGCGCCGCCGATCTCGCCGCGCGGCTGACCGGCCTGACGGTCGAGTCGGCCGAGCGGCGCGGCAAATTTCTGTGGTTGACCTTCGGCGACCCGGAAGCCGCCCTGGTCGTGCACCTGGGCATGAGCGGTCAGATGCTGGTCCAGCCCGCCGACGCGCCGCTGGAGAAACACGCCCACATCCGCGCCACCTTCGGCGACGGCACCCAGCTGCGTTTCGTCGACCAGCGCACCTTCGGCGGCTGGGCGCTCGCCCCGCTGGTCGAGGTAGACGGCACCCTGGTACCGCAGCCGGTCGCGCACATCGCCCGCGACCCGCTGGATCCGCGTTTCGACGCGGAATCCGTGGTCGCCGTCGTCCGGCGCAAGCAGACCGAGATCAAACGCGTCCTGCTCGATCAAGGTGTCGTCTCCGGGATCGGCAACATCTACGCCGACGAGGCGTTGTGGCGCGCGAAGATACACGGTGGCCGGCTCGCTTCGGGCCTGGCCAGGCCCATGGTGCGCGGATTGCTCGCCGATGTGGCCACGGTGATGGGCGAAGCGCTCGCCGCGGGCGGTACCTCGTTCGACGCGCTCTATGTGAACGTCAACGGCCAGTCGGGCTACTTCGAACGCGCCCTTGCCGTATACGGTCGGGAGAACGAGCCGTGTCGCCGGTGTGGTGCGCCGATCATCCGGGAGCGGTTCATGAACCGCTCGTCCTACTCCTGCCCGCGCTGCCAGCCGAAGCCTCGCCGTCGTTAGCGCGGGCGAGCTACCGTTTCCCCAGGGCGGTTCGGAATGTCAGCCGACCGTGAGGAAGGGAAGCATGCGCAAGCTCACCTATTACGTCGCCTCGACGATCGATGGATTCATCGCCACCGAGGAGGGGTCGGTCGATTTCTTCCCGGTCGGCGGCGATCACGGTCCGTCGATCAACGCGCAGTACCCGGAGACCCTGCCCACCAAGGTGCGCGAGGCCATCGGGCTGGAGGAGCGCAATCGCTACTTCGACACGGTGCTGATGGGACGCAAGACGCACGACTTCGGTGTTCGCACCGGCACCTCGACCCCGTACGCGCACCTGCGGCAGTTCGTGGTCTCGACCACGCTGCCCGAGAGCCCCGATCCGGCGGTCGAGCTGATCTCGGAGAACCCGGTCGAGAAGGTCCGTGAACTCAAGCGGGAGAGCGGGCTGGGCATCTGGCTGTGCGGCGGCGGCGAACTGGCGCAGGTGCTGCTGCCGGAGATCGACCAGATCTTCCTCAAGCTCTACCCGATCGTGCTCGGCTGCGGCCGCGCGCTGTTCGGCGCCGGATCGCGGCTGCCGGAACCGGCCGAGTTCCGGGTGATCACCAGCACCGTGTTCGAGGACGGGGTGGCCTTCGTCAAATACAGCCGGGTGCGATAGCCCGGTGCCCGACCAGGATCCGAGCGGGATGCCGGACGGGGCCGCGGCGCCCGGTCCGGAGGCGGCGCTGCGGGAGATCGGCTTCTGGCTGGAGCGCTCCCGGGCGGAAACCCACCGGGTGAAGGCCTACCGGCGCGCCGCCGACGTCGTCGCGGGATTGTCCGCCGATGAGCGCGAGTCGCGCGCGGCGGCCGGCACTTGGACCGAGCTCGCCGGCATCGGGCCCAAGACCGCCGCCGTCATCGAGCAGGCGTACGCGGGTGTGGTGCCGCGATACCTGGCCGAGCTGCGCGTGGCCGCGCAACCGATCGGGGCGCCGGGCAAGCCGTTGCGGGAGCAGTTGCGCGGCGATCTGCATACGCACTCGAACTGGTCCGACGGCGGCAGTCCGATCGAGGAGATGATGCGGGTCGCGGCCGCGCTCGGGCACGAATACTGTGCCCTGACCGATCATTCGCCGCGCCTGACCGTGGCCAACGGCCTGTCCGCCGACCGGCTGCGCAAGCAACTCGACGTGGTGGCCGAACTCAACGACCGGATGGCGCCGTTGCGCATCCTCACCGGTATCGAGGTGGACATCCTCGACGACGGCACGCTCGATCAGCAGGCGGACCTGCTCGCCCGCCTGGACATCGTCGTGGCCAGCGTGCATTCGCACCTGCGCGACGACAGCGCGACCATGACCAAACGCATGGTGTACGCGGTCGCCGACCCCCACGTCGACGTGCTCGGCCACTGTACCGGCCGCCTGGTCGCGGGTGGACGCGGCACCAGGCCGGAGTCGACGTTCGACGCCGAGGTGGTGTTCGAGGCATGCCGCACCTACGGCACCGCCGTGGAGATCAACAGCAGGCCCGAACGACTCGATCCACCGTCGCGATTGCTGCGCCTGGCCGCCGAGATGGGGTGCCACTTCTCGATCGACACCGACGCGCACGCGCCGGGACAGCTCGACTGGCAGGGGTACGGTTGCGAGCGCGCGCTCGCGAACGGTGTCGCGGCGGAACGGGTGATCAACACCTGGCCGCTGGCGGATCTACTGGCCTGGACTCGCGCGGGAGCGTGACCGCCGGGTTAACTGTTGCCGAATACTTCGACTCGGCCTGTGTCGGTGAGTGATTGCCGTCGAGAATGAGGGCCACACAGATTGCTGGGGGTGGGACCGACCGGTGGGCGACTTTCCGCTCGAAATCGTACTGGCGCTCATCGGTATCGCGGTGCCGGTCGGTGCGTTCCTGTGGGAGTTCGTCTTCGCCGGCCGCAGGCGGCTCGGCTATCGGGTCCAGATGGACACGCCGGTCACCGGCGAGATCGAGTCGGTGTTCCCGGGTGTGCTCCCGCAGCTGCGCCCCTCGGCCGACGGCGCCAGCCCGGACCTGAAGGACATCTCGGTCGTTCTGGTGCGCATCGAGAACAGCGGCCTCACGACCATCGACACCCATGACTACAAGGCGCCGGAAGCCGCGCGGATCGGTCTGCACCTGCGCTTTCCGCAGCGCCGCGTGATCGGCATGGCGGTCAACGAGCTCAGCGATCCCGCGTTGGCCGACAACCTCGACGCCGACTCCGGCATCGCGGTACGCGAGGACACCGGCGGGCATATCGGCGTGATCGATCTGCCGAAGGTGCCGCTCGGCCCTGGCGATCACTACAAGATCCTGGCGATCCTGCAGCGTTCCGAGGGCGTGGGCGAATACTCGCAACCGGTGCTGCGCGGTGGCATCAAAGCCGGCCGGATCACCGAGACCCGCAGCCGCACCGGAATCCCCCTGATGATGGTCGCGCTCACGATATTCCTGGTACTGGTGATCGTCGTCCAGTTGGTGGTGGCCGCGCTGGAGCCGTCGCCGACGCCCCTGGAGTGCGCGTCGGGCAAACTGACCGTGATCGGGTCGTCGGCCTTCGGCCCGGTGGTCAGGGAAGCGGCCGAGCAGTATCGGAAGCGTTGCACCGAGGCGGAATTCGCCTTCGGCTTCGAGGGCACCGAGCGCGGACTCGACCGGCTCGCCGAGGAGGGCACAGGCAACCCCGGGCTGCTCGCCATCACCGACGGTGCGAAGGGCAGCGGTTATCCGGCGTTGGTGCACCGTCCGCTCGCGTTGTCGTTGTTCACCCTGATCGTGCATCCCGGCGTCGGCGTTCGCGATCTCACCGTCGCCCAGATCCAGGGTCTGTACCGGGGCACGATCGGCAACTGGCGCGAGGTGGGCGGACCGGACCTGCCGGTGGTGCTGGTGAACCGCACACCGGGTTCCGGTTCGCGCAACACCTTCGAGCGCAGACTGCTCGACGGCGCCCAGCCGGATCGCTCGCACGTGAGCTGCACGGCGTTGAAGGGCACCGTCACCACCGCACCCGCGCACTGCGAGGTGCAGGTCACCGCCGACATGCGCAAGGCGGTGACCGACATCCCCGGCGCCATCGGCTATTCGGAGTTCTCCGAGGCCGTCGACGCGGGCCTGCCGACCGTCGTGATCGACGGTGTGAGCGCCGACCGCGACGCTGCCGTGCGCCGCACCTACCCCTTCTGGGGAGTCGAGTACGCCTATAGCAACGGCGATGTGCCCGGCGACTCCCTCGCCGCCGGTTTCCTGCACTTCCTGACCGACCGGACCGGCAAGGAGGTGCTGCGCGCGCATGGTAACGCGCCGTGCGCCGACCTGCCCGATCCCGGCCGCTGCCTACCGGATCAGTGAACCCAGGACGCCGTTGCCGGGACCCGTGGCACGGCGCGCCCGCTCCACCGGGAGCGCCGAGATGTCGGTGGGCTCGGCGAGGATGGACGCATGACGGAACTATCACTGCGCGAGCTGAATCGGACGCTGCTGGTCCGCCAGAAGCTGGTGGAGAAGGTGGCGCTGCCGCCGCTCGAACTCGTCCGGCATCTGGTCGCGGTACAGGGCCAGGAGCCGAACTGGCCCTATGTGGGGCTGTGGTCGCGCCTCGCGGAGTTCCGGCACGACGACTTGGCCGCGCTGCTGCGTGATCGCAAGCTGGTGCGCTCCACCATGATCCGCCGAACCGTGCACCTGGCCGACGCGGCGGACTACCGCTGGCTGCGGCCGACGGTGCAACCGGTGGTCGACGCCGCGCTGAAAGCGCCGTACTTTCGCGACGAGATCGACGGCGTCGACTTGGCGGCGCTCGCGGCCGCCGGACGAGAACTGCTGGCCGGACAGCGGCTGCGCCGCCGCGAACTGGGCGAACTGCTCGCCGAGCGTTTCCCGGACCGGCACACGCGCAGACTCGCCGAAACCGTCGAACTGCTGGTCCCGTTGACACACGGCCCGGAGACCGGCGCGTGGGGGCGGTGGCGCAATCGGCACGTCACCGTCGGACTGGCCGAGGAATGGACCGGCGCGCCGATGGCCGCGACGCCGCAGCCGGAGACGCTGGTGCTGCGCTACCTGGCCGCGTTCGGTCCGGCCACGGTGGCCGACATGCAGGCGTGGGCGGGCGTCACCCGGCTGGCCGAGGTCGTCGACGACCTGCGCACCCGGCTGCGTGTGTTCACCGATGACCAGCACCGCGTGTTGTTCGATCTGCCGGACGCGCCGTTGGCCGAGCCGGATCTGCCCGTGCCCGTGCGATTCCTGCCCGCCTTCGACAACGCGCTGTTGGGCCACAAGGACCGCCGCAGGATCATCAGCGAGGAAGACCGGAAGCGCACCGCCAGGGAAGCTTCCGCGGGTGTGCCCATGTATCTGGTGGACGGCTTCGTGCACGGCCGCTGGTCGCTCGACGGCACCACGCTGCGCATCATGCCCTGGCATCCGCTGTCCGCGTCCGAGGAGGCGGCGGTACGCGCGGAAGCGGGAGATTTGCTGTCGTTCATCGTGGCGGGTGACGAAGCCGCCGCGGCGGGCAGTGAACCGCGAGTCGTCCTCGAAGGGTGAGGCGCGTACGCTGATCGGCGGTCCGAGAAGGCGGGGCCACCGGACTACCCATCGGTAGCTGAACGATCGCTGGAAGGCGGGATTTTTCCCCAACTGTGGTTTGAACCACACCGCCTGAGGTACCTCCCACTCGGCCCCCCTGATCATGCCGAAGGCGTGAGCAGGCCAACCAAGCCCCATGGACGGCGGTGCAGCTAGGTCTTCACCTCCGCCGCGGGGGCCACTTAGTTCAGTTCGGCGCCCGGTACTCCGAGTGCTGGGTGAATGCGAGTGCTACTTGGTTGTCCCTGGAAGGAGGGTCATGAGCGCGCTTTCCGTGCCGATTTCCGCGCAGGCGTCGACCGATCTGGAGATGCCGTCGTGCGACTACGTGTCGACAGATCGCTCCAGCGGTCCGTTCCGCATCGCGATGGTCGTGCCGCCGTACTTCGACGTCCCGCCCAAGGCATACGGCGGTGTCGAGGCCGTGGTGGCCGATCTGGTCGACGCACTGGTAGCCCGTGGCCACGACGTGACTCTCCTCGGCGCGGGGGAACCGGGGACGAAGGCCAAGTTCGTGCCGGTGTGGGATCGGGCGCTGCCCGAGCGTCTCGGGGAGCCGTTCCCCGAGGTCGTGCACGCGTTGCGGGTGCGCCGCGCCATCGAGAAGCTGGTGGCGACATCGGGTGTCGACCTGGTGCACGACCACACCTTCGCCGGCCCGCTGAACGCGGCCGTCTTCCAGCAGATGGGCCTGCCGACGGTGCTGACCGTGCACGGGCCGGTGGAGGACGACATCTACCGCTACTACCAGGATCTCGGCGACGAGGTGGCGCTGGTCGCGATCAGCGACCGCCAGCGCGAACTGGCGCCGGGCCTGAATTGGTCGGGGCGCGTGCACAATGCCCTGCACGTCGACGACTGGCCGTTCCGGGTCGAGAAGGACGACTACGCGCTGTTCCTCGGCCGGTTCAACGAGTGCAAGGCCCCACATCTGGCGCTGGAGGCCGCGCACGCCGCGGGCATCCCGCTGGTGCTGGCCGGCAAGTGCAGTGAACGTCCGGAACAGGCGTACTTCGAGGAGAAGGTGCGGCCGATGTTGACGGACAACGATCACGTGTTCGGTCTCGCCGACGCGGCGGCCAAGCGTAAGCTGCTTGCGAACGCGCGTTGCCTGTTGTTCCCCATCCGCTGGGAGGAACCGTTCGGCATGGTGATGATCGAGTCCATGGTTTGTGGCACGCCGGTGGTCGCGTTGCGCGGCGGGGCGGTGTCCGAGGTGATCGTCGACGGCGTGACCGGCCGTATCTGCGAGGACCCCGCCGAATTGCCCGGGGCCATCGAAGAGGTCCGCGGTATCGACCCGTATGCCTGCCGAGCCCACGTGCAGGCCGATTTCGGTTCCGACACGCTCGGCTTCGGGTACGAGCAGGTGTATCGCCGGCTGCTGCGCTCCAAGCAGCGGTTCGGGGCCGCGCCGCTCGACATCGCGGCGCCGGCCGCGCCGCTCGATGCCACTACGAACGGCTCCGCGCCCATCCGGATCGCGGCGAGCGGATTGGCGTGACCGGTTCCATCCCGTTGAGCCCAGCCCCCCTGAACTCCGGTGAGCCGACCGGGTTCGGGGGGTGCGGTTCGGTGACCCTGGTCGAAGGCGGCACGTTCTGCCTGTCCAATCGGCTCGGCGATGTCGAACCGGGCAAGCCGCACGGCTTGTTCTTCCGGGACGCGCGCGTGCTGTCCCGCTGGGAGTTGCTGGTGAACGGCAAGCCCGCCGAGTCGCTTTCGGTGCTCAGTCCGGAGGCGTTCGCCGCCAGGTTCGTGTTGCGCAGGCCCCCGCAGGCGGGCCTGGCCGACAGCACGCTGCTGGTGGTGCGCGAACGGATCGTGGCCGACGGTATGCACGAGCTGATCACGCTGGAGAACATGGGCCGCGAGCCCACCGCGGTGCTGTTGGAACTGCACGTGGACGCCGACTTCGTCGACCTCTTCGCGGTGAAGGAAGGCCGGGCGGGGCACGGACGGGCCGACGTGACGGTCGCCGACGGCGAACTGGTGCTGCACGACCACGCCGACCGCAGCCGGGGAATCTCGATCTCGGCGACGGTGGAACCCGAGGTTATTCCGGGCTCGCTGCTGTGGCGGGTGATCGTGCCGGTCGGCGAATGCTGGCAGACCGAGATCATCGCCCAGCCGACGGTGGGTAACCAGCGATTCCAAGCCGTCTCGCCGGGGGAGCACTACGGCATCAGCGCGCCGGGCCGCAAGATCGAGGCGTGGCGCGACACCGCTACCGACATCGCCGCAGCCGACCCGGCGCTCACCCGAGTGCTGCGCCGGACCGAGAGCGACTTGGGCGCGCTGCAGATGCACGACGAATCCGGCGACGCCCGGCCGTTCGTCGCCGCGGGCGCCCCGTGGTTCATGACCCTGTTCGGCCGGGACAGCTTGCTCACCGCGTGGATGGCGCTGCCGCTGGAGGTCGATCTGGCTCTGGGCACGCTCCAGCAGCTGGCTGAACTGCAAGGGCAGGACGTGAACCCGCTCACCGAGGAGGAACCCGGACGCATCATGCACGAGATGCGCCGCGGCCCGGCGGGTGGGCAAGTGTTCGGCGGCAACATCTATTACGGAACCGCCGACGCCACACCGCTGTTCGTGATGCTCTTGGCCGAATGCCATCGCTGGGGCGCCGACTCGGAGGCGATCCGGCAACTGCTGCCCGCCGCCGACGCGGCGCTGCGCTGGATCACCGACTACGGCGACCGGGACGGCGACGGCTTCGTCGAGTACCGCCGCGCCACCGACCGCGGCCTGATCAACCAGGGGTGGAAGGACAGCTTCGACGGAATCAACGACTCCACCGGCCATATCGCCGAGGCGCCGATCGCGCTGTGCGAGGTGCAAGGCTACGTGCACGCCGCGATGCTGGCCAGGGCCGAGCTGGCGGAGGCTTTCGACGACCCGCGGTTGGCCGGCCTGCTGCGCGAACGCGCCGCGGAGTTGCGCGTCAAGTTCGCCGAGCAGTTCTGGTTGCCCGACCGCGGCTGGTACGCCGTGGCGCTGGACGGCGGTAAGCGTCAGGTCGACGCGTTGACCAGCAATGTGGCCCACTGCCTCTGGTCGGGTATCGCGACCGACGAGCACGCGGCCGAGCTGGTGTCGCGCATCGCGGCCCCGGAGATGGACTCCGGCTTCGGACTGCGCACCTTGGCCTCGAACATGGGCGCCTACAACCCGATGAGCTATCACTGCGGCTCGGTCTGGCCGCACGACACGGCGATCGCGGTCGCGGGGCTGCTGCGCTACCGGCACGTTCCCGGCGCGGTCGAGCTGGCGACCCGGCTGGCAACCGGCCTCTTGGACGCGGCGGCGGTGTTCGACGGGCGCCTACCGGAGCTGTTCTGCGGTTTTCCCCGGTCGCGATTCGCCACGCCCGTGCCGTATCCCACGTCCTGCTCGCCGCAGGCGTGGGCGAGCGCGGCGCCGCTGTTGCTGGTGCGCTCGTTCCTCGGCCTCGACCCGGACACGCCGACCCGGACGCTCACCGTTCGGCCACAGCTACCGGCGCGGTGGGGCAAGGTCTCGCTGCGTGCGTTGCGGCTCGGTGCGACCACCGTCGACCTGGAGGCCGAGGGCGCGCAGATCACCGCGGCACGACTGCCCGACGACTGGCGGCTGGTGACCCGGTGAGCCACACCGGTTGCCGAGCGGCCCGAGCGGGTATGCCTCCGGTGTAGGAACATGGCAAGCCTTCTCGCACTGACACGCAGCACGGGAGGTGCACGATGCAGACATCGCTGGATACGCAGGACTTGTGGCGGAGCCGATACCGGGACTGTTCCGCGGAGCCGCCGACAGATCTCGACCTCGACCGCGCACTGTTCATCCGCGGCGTGCATGCCGGCCACGGTCCGGAGTGCCGCCAATACCTCGCCGCGGCGGCCTATTGTCTCGACCACGGAGACGAGTACTGACCTGCGGCAGCGCCGCGGCGAGGAGTACCGGGCCGGTAGTGAACGTTCCCGATGCCTTTCCGGCTAGGCCTACAGAATCGCGAAGGCGACGACCAGACCGAGCGCGAAATGCGCGGCCGCCACCACGAGCACCTCGGTGGTGTAGGTGTCGGCGTGCAGTGCGGCGCCGATGTCGATGCCGAGTGCCCGTTCGATGACGCGCACCGAGATGACTTGGGCGATAATGCCGACCAGGCCGAACACCAGCGAGGCGATCAGGCCCTCGGACAGTTTGCCGCCGCCGCCCACGGCGAAGATGGCGAGCACGACGATGAACGCCATGCTGATCATCCCCGCCGCGGTGACGATGATGGCGTTGGGCTTGCCCGCCACCACCAGCTTCCGCAGCTTGCCCGGGGTGGTCAGGTCGATGGCGAAGAAGCCGACGAGCATGAGCACCAAGCCGACGAGGGCGTAGAGGATGATCGCTCCCACACCCTCGCCCAGCGAACTCCAGTACCCCGATTCCAGGGCGACTGCGGTCATCTTGATCCTTCCGAAAGGGTTTGGCGGGCGGCCGAGACAATTTCGTGCTTATCGGTGACGAGGCTCATTCGGTGATGCGGTGCGGGACGAAGGCGGAGCCGTCGTCGGTGATCAGTCCCGCGGTCTCGCGGATGCCCAGCCCCGCCGCGGCGTCGCCGACGATCCACGCGCCGAGCACCGGACGCATGTCATCGAATTCCGGCAGCGGGTCCAGCAGTTGGTACACGTAACCTTCCTCGCCGTAGACGCCACCGGTCGCGGTCTCCAGACCCGCGCCGACGATCGTCATGTTGGCGCCCTCGCGTCCCAGCTTCGGTTTGCGGATGTACTCCGTGAGCTCGTTGGGCTGGTCGAGGTAGGCGGGCAGCAGATTCGGATGGCCCGGGTACATCTCCCACAGCACCGCCAGGATCGCCTTGTTGCTCAGCAGCGTCTTCCACAGCGGCTCGATCCACATGGTCTCCGGCAGGCTGTCCACGACGCGCTTGCCGAAATCGTCGTCGAGCGCCCACTCCCACGGGTAGAGCTTGAAGATCGCCTCGATCGGAGCCTCCGCCAGATCGACGAAACGTTCCAGGGCCGAATCGAAGCCGAGTTCCTCGATCGGCAGCGCGATGGTGTCGAACCCGGCCTCGGCCGCGGTCTCCTGCATATAGGCGGTGGTGACGTTGTCCTCGCCGGTGGCGTCCGCGCCGGACCAGGAGAAATGCAATTGTGAGCTGGGCAGCATGTCACGCAGCGCGCCCCACCGCTCGACCAGCTTCTCGTGCAAGGAGTTCCACTGGTCGCCGCCGGGGTAGCGGTCGGTCAGCCAGTGCCACTGCACGATTGCCGCCTCCAGCAGCGAGGTCGGCGTGTCCGCGTTGTACTCGAGCAGTTTCGCCGGACGCCGCGCGTCGTAACGCAAGTCGAAGCGCCCGTAGACGTGCGGGTCGGAGCGCCGCCAGGATTCGGCGATCGGGCCCCAGCTCCATTCGGGCAGGCCGAAATCGGCGTACCGCTCGGTCAACACGATGTGCTCCACCGCGTTCAGGCACATCGAGTGCAGGAGTTCGACGTCGGCCTCCAAGGCGAGAATCTCCGGCATCTCGAACTCGTAATGCACCGACTCGTCCCAGTACGGTCGCGGCTGACCGCTCGCGTCCCGTCCCGGCGAACCGTAGACCAGACCCTGGCTTTCGATGATCTGCTGCCAGCCGGCTCGGGGCGTATCCCGCACGCGCCGCATCTACGAGCCACCGCCGGTGCTCTTGCTACCCAGGCCGCCGCGCTGGATCGTGGTGCCGCTCTTGGTCTTGATCTCGGCGCCTTTCGGTTTGATGGTGGTGCCGCCGATCGGCGGTCTGCCGACGGTGCCGGTACCGCCGTAGTAGTAGCGGTACTGTGGTCCGCCGCCGAGGATGATCAAACCCGGACCGACGCCGGTGTCGCCGATGAAGCCGGGACGACCGTCACCGCAGTTGGAGTCGTCCACCACGACCTCTTGGCCGTTCTCGACCTTCACGCACTGCGCCGTGACCCGGTCCGGCGCGGTCAGGGCGCGATAGGTCAGGTAGCCGCCGCCGACCAGCGCGGCGACGCCGACGATGGCGGCGCCGCCGATCATGACGCGCTTGCGGGTGCGCTTCTTGGCCTCCTCGGCCGCCGTGGCCGCGCGCTGCGCCTCCTCGGCGCGTTTGCGGGCCTTGTCCCTCGCCCGCAACTCGCCCACCGTGGGCGGACGGGGCTGGGTCACGCCGGCTTCCTGCCGCTGAACGCTGCCGGGGCGCGGCGGGGACGCGGCGGGTGGTTGCCGCTCGCCCGGACCGCTCGTGCTATCGGACGGCACCGAAGTCGGCGTCGACCAATCGACCTCGGGCTGCTCGGCACCGCTGGGTCCGGAAGCGGGGGTCGAATGATCCGTGCCACCGGAGACGGGCGTCGACCAGTCCTGTTCGTCGCCGGACCCGGGCGTGGCCGGGGCCTGCTCGTGCTCGTCCGGGCGTGGCGTCCCGGACGGCCGCTGGGGATCGTCCCGGCGCTCGTCGTCACCCGGATTCCGCGTGCTCACCGCTGTGCCCCCCTCGTCGCCCGAACCACCACTACCGCTCCTCGAAACCGGTCAAATCACCCCGCGCGGGCTCCCAGCTTTCCACAACCAACCGGACCTGACCAGGAGTATCGCCGGAACGCAGCTGTGCGAGCAACCGCTCGCAGGCCGGTCGCGGCCCCTCGGCGACCACGTGCACCCGGCCGTCCCTGGCGTTGGTCGCGTGCCCGACCAGACCGAGTTCCAGTGCCCGCGACCGAGTCCACCAGCGGAAACCCACGCCCTGGACCAGGCCGTGCACCCAGGTGCTCAACCGAACGGCCTCGTCCATCAGGCCTCGATGTCGAACGACAGCGAAACCTTCGATCCCGCCTTCAGCGTCCGTCCCACCGTGCAGACCTTGTCGATCGCACGCTGCACGGTGACCAGCAACCGTTCGCGGGCCTCGTCGTCGAGTTCGCTGAGATCGAGTTCGAACACTTCGTCCAGCTGCGGGTAGACCTCGTTCTCGCGATCGGCGTCGCCGGAGACGCGGATGGTCGCGTCGAAGTTGTCGCCGAGTTTGCGCGACAGCGGGAAGTCCGCGCTCAGGCCGGAGCAGGCGGCCAGCGCGATCTTCAGCAGCTCGCCGGGGGTGAACACACCGGGGACACCCTGCGAACCGATCAGGACCTCGGCGCCACGGGAGCTGCGTCCGGTGTAGGCCCTGGTTCCGGTGCGCTCGACCCACAGCGTGGTGGGTTCCGGCGCGCTCGGCGCCGCGGTGGCGGTGGCGGTGGTAGCGGTGTGTTCAGCCATGGGTTCGATCCTGCCATTGTCGTCGCAAACAGCTCGCGCGCCTGGCAACGCCGCGCTCCGTCGCGCCATTCCGCGCGGGCGGGGGCCCGTGGCCGGGATTACTCCTGAAACCGGTAACCCATGCCCGCCTCGGTGAGCAGATGCTTCGGGTGCGACGGATCGTCCTCCAGTTTGCGGCGCAATTGCGCCAGATAGACCCGCAGGTAGTGGGTCTCGGTGGCGTAGGACGGGCCCCAGACCTCCCGCAGCAACTCGCGCCGCCCGACCAGCTTGCCCCGATTGCGGACCAGCATCTCGAGCATGCCCCATTCGGTGGGGGTGAGGTGCACGGCATCGCCTCGCTTGGTGACCTTCTTCGCGGCCAGGTCGACGGTGAACGAGTCGGTGATCACCACGGGCGCCGTGGTGTCGGGATCGGTGGCGCCGCGTCGGACCGCGGCGCGCAGCCGGGCCAGCAGTTCGTCCATGCCGAAGGGTTTGGTGACGTAGTCGTCGGCACCCGCGTCCAGCGCTTCGACCTTGTCGGCGGAATCCGTCCGTGCCGAGAGCACGATCACCGGCGCCGAGGTCCAGCCGCGCAATCCGGCGAGCACCTCGATGCCGTCCATGTCCGGTAGGCCGAGGTCGAGGATCACGACGTCCGGGTGCCGGTCGGCGGCCGCGCGCAGGCCCGCGCCACCGGTCGCGGCGGTGATGACCTCGTAGCCGCGGACCGACAGGTTGATCCGCAGCGCGCGTACGATCTGCGGTTCGTCGTCGACCACGAGCACCTTCGTCGCCATCGCCTCGGGCGTCTTCGTCACAACCGCCGCCTCCTGTGTCGTCAGGGACACCTCACTCACCCGCGCTCGAAGTCTCGTGCGCGACCTCGCCGCCTGCGCTGCCCGGTGGTTCGCCGCCGGGCAAGTCGACCAGTATGGTCAATCCTCCGCTGGGAGTCGGCTCGGCGTGCACGGTGCCGCCCATCGCTTCGACGAATCCGCGCACCACCGACAGACCGAGCCCGACGCCGGTGCTGTTGTCCCGGTCGCCGAGGCGCTGGAACGGTTCGAACAGTTGCTCCTCGGTGCCGTGCGGCACGCCGGGGCCGGTGTCGACGACCGCGATCGAGACGCGCTCGCCTGCGTGTTCCGCGGTGACCCGGACCGTGCCCGCGCGTGGCGCGTGCCGCAGCGCGTTGTCGATCAGGTTGGCCAGCACCCGTTCCAGCAGGCCGCTGTCGGCGCGCACCGAGACGTCGCCGACCTCCACCCGGACCCGGTCCATCGCGGCGCGCCGCAGTCCGCGCGCACCCATCCCGACGCTCACCAGCGCGCGGTGCACCGCCTCGTCCAGGTAGACCCGCCGCAATCGCGGGGTGACCACGCCGACCGCGAGCCGGGAGGAGTCGAGCAAGTTGCCGACCAGCGCGGTGAGCTGATCTACCGATTCCTCGATCGTCTCCAGCAGTTCGGCGGTGTCCTGCGGGGAGAACTCGATGTCGTCGCTGCGCAGGCTGGACACCGCCGCTTTGGCGCCGGCCAGCGGGGTGCGCAGGTCGTGGCTGACCGCCGAGAGCAATGCCCGCCGCAGACGGTCGGCTTCCAGTAGAGCCGCGGCGGCGCTGGCCTCCTCGGCCAGGCGCGTCTGCCGCACCAGGGCGACTGCCTGGTTGGTGACCGCGTTGAGCACTGGACGGTCGGCCGCCGCGAGCGGACGGCCCGCCAGCAGCAGCCGGTGACCGGCATCTGCCGCCTCGACCACGGTGTCGGCGTCCGGCAGCCGCCGTGGCGGGTCGATTCCCATCTCGGCGAGCACCTGGTCACCGGCTACCAGGGCGACCGCGCGCTGGGCGAAGACCTCCCTGATCTGTTCGAGCAGCCGGGGCAGATCCGCGCCGTGCAGGATGGCGCCGGAGAACATGGTGAGTAGTTCGGCTTGCCGAGAAGCCTTGCGCGCCTGACCGGTTCGCTTCGCGGCCAGATCGGCCAGCGCCGCCACCGCGACGGCGACGATGAGCAGCACCACCACGGTGATGAAACTGTTCGGCTCGGCGATGGTCAGGCTGTAACGCGGCGGCGCGAAAAACCAGTTCAACAGCAGGCCGGACAGCAGCGCCGAGAACGACGCGGGCACCACGCCACCCAGCAGCGCCACCGCGACCACGCCGACGACGAACACGGCGCTGATGCCGCCCAGATCCAGCACGTCGTCGAGGTAGGCGGCGCTGATCGTGCTGACCAGCGCCGGCACGAGAACGGCGGCGAGCCAGGCGGCCACGGGGCGGCGCGGGCGCAGCGCCGAGTACCGGAACCCGCGGTGGGCCTGCTCGTGTGTCACCATGTGCACGTCGATCTTGCCGGAGCGCTGCACCACCGTGGACCCGATGCCCTCATCGACCATCCGCGCCCAGCGCGAACGCCGGGAGGTGCCGAGCACCAGCTGGGTGGCGTTCGCCTCACGGGCGAACTCGAGCAACGCGGTGGGCACGTCCTCCCCGGTGACGGTGTGCAGCGAAGCGTCCAGCCTGGCCGCCAGCTCACGCAGCCGCGCCAGCCGCTCGGTGGAGACCCCGGCCAGGCCGTCGCCGCGCACTACATGCACGACCACCAGATCGGCGCTGGATTTGGTGGCGATCCGGCTGGCCCGGCGCACGATGGTCTCCGATTCCGGGCCGCCGGTCACCGCCACCACGACGCGCTCCCGTGCCTCCCACAATTCGGTGATCTTGTGGTCGGCCCGGTACTTCGCCAGCGCGGCGTCGACCTGATCGGCCAGCCACAGCAGCGCCAATTCGCGCAGCGCCGTAAGGTTTCCCGCCCTGAAGTAGTTGCGCAAGGCGGCGTCGATGCGCTCGGCGGCGTACACGTTGCCGTGCGAAAGCCTGCGCCGCAGCGCTTCCGGGGTGATATCGACCAGCTCCACCTGATCGGCTTCGCGTACCACCGCGTCGGGCACCGTCTCGCGCTGCTGGATGCCGGTGATCTGCTCCACAACATCGTTGAGGCTGTCCAGATGCTGCACGTTGACCGTGGAGATCACGTCGATGCCCGCGTCGAGCAGCTCCGCCACATCCTGCCAGCGCTTCTCGTGCTTGCCGCCGGGGGCGTTGGTGTGCGCCAGCTCGTCGACCAGCACCACCGCGGGCGCCCGCCGCAGCACCGCTTCGACGTCGAGTTCGGCGAACGTGCTGCCGCGATACTCGATCGGCTTCGGCGGTATCCGTTCGATGCCCTCGAGCAATGTCGCGGTCTTCTCCCTGCCGTGAGTTTCGACCACCCCGGCCACCACGTCGCGCCCGCGTTCCAGTCGCCGGTGCGCCTCGCCGAGCATGGCGTAGGTCTTGCCGACTCCCGGCGCGGCGCCGAGGTAGATACGCAGCTGACCGCGTTTCACGTGTTCATCATCGCGCGTCGCGCTGCTGCGGCCGAGCAAGGCTCGATCACCGCGGCGTGCTGCCACGGACACCGTGCTGCCGCGTCGCGCCGCGGGGCCGCGTCACCGCCGCGCATCCTGTGCCTCGATCACGACCGGGAAGGGCCGCGGCTCCGGCTCACGAGTTCCGAGTGCGCGGATGACCAGCGCGCAGCAGACGAATGCGACGACAAGGACGACTCCCGACATTGCGTTCCTCTCATCTCTCCCGGCCGTAGGCACCGGTCGCGCCGACATCGGTCCGCTCGGTCCGGCTCTCCACTTCTACCGCCGCTCGACCCGGCGACCTCGATCTTTACGGCGTGCTGACGGTTCACCGGCATTCCTTGACGGGTTCCTTGCGGGATGTCGCGCGGCCGTCAACGAAGCGCAAATGCCCGGCATCGGAGCATCAAGAAGTCGTCAGGAACCGGCAGGCAGGGCCGGACGGCCGCTTCACTCGCTCTGACGCGTCGTAGCCCGGCGCGCGAATGGAGGTTGTCGAGTCATGTCGGTCGTAGTGTTCATCGCGCTCACCGTGGCGGCGTTCGCGCTGCTGGGGTTGGTCCAGCGCGGGGTGGAGAAGTTGTGACCGCGAATTCGATCGGTTTGGTACTCGCTGTCGGCGTGGCGATCTATCTGATCGCGGCCCTGCTGTTTCCCGAGAGGTTCTGAGTGAGCACGACCACCGCCGGGGTCGTTTTCGTGGCGGCCCTGATCCTGGCGCTCGCGCTGGTGCACGTGCCGCTGGGCGACTACATGTACCGGGTGTACGAAGGACGTCGGCATTCTCGTGCCGAACGCATCGTCTACCGCGCGATCGGCGCGCAACCCGAAGTCGAGCAGCCGTGGCCGGTGTACGCACGCAGCGTGCTGGCCTTCTCGGCGGTCGGGATCCTGTTCCTGTTCTTCTTCCAACTCGTGCAGGGCAGGTTGCCGCTGCACCTGAACGATCCCGGCGCCGAGATGACGCCCGCGCCGGCCTGGAACACCGCGGTCAGTTTCGTGACGAACACGAACTGGCAGAACTACTCCGGTGAAACCACCCAAGGGCATCTGGTGCAGATGGCGGGGCTGGCGGTGCAGAACTTCGTCTCGGCGGCCGTTGGGATGGCCGTGGCGGTGGCGCTGGTGCGCGGGTTCGCCCGCAGGCACACCGGCGACCTCGGCAACTTCTGGGTAGACCTGGTGCGCGGCACGCTGCGCATCCTGCTGCCGATCGCGTTCGTGTTCGCGATCGTGCTGGTGGCCGGCGGTGTGATCCAGAACTTCCACCTGCACTATCAGGTAGCGCAGACACTGAACGGCACCGAGCAGACGCTCACCGGAGGGCCGGTCGCCAGCCAAGAGGTGATCAAGGAACTGGGCACCAACGGCGGCGGCTTCTACAACGCCAACTCCGCGCACCCTTTCGAGAACCCGGCTGCCTGGACCAATTGGGTGGAGATCTTCCTGCTGCTGGTGATCAGCTTTTCCCTGCCGCGCACCTTCGGCCGGATGGTGGGCAGCCGCAAGCAGGGCAACGCGATCGTCGCGGTGATGGGGACGATCGCACTGATCAGTGTCACGCTGACCAACCTGTTCCAGCTCCGGCACGACGGAACCGTGCCGACCGCGCTGGGCGCCTCGATGGAAGGCGTGGAACAGCGCTTCGGAGTATCGAATTCGGCCACCTTCGCCAGTGCGACCACACTGACCTCCACCGGCGCGGTCGACTCATCCCACGACTCCTACACCAGCCTCGGCGGCATGATGACGATGTTCGACATGCAACTGGGCGAGGTCGCGCCCGGCGGCACCGGGTCGGGCCTGTACGGCATGCTGATCCTCGCGGTGATCACGGTGTTCGTCGCAGGCCTCATGGTCGGGCGAACCCCGGAGTACCTGGGCAAGAAGATCACGCCGCGCGAGATCAAGCTCGCCGCGTCGTACTTCCTGATCAGCCCGCTGATCGTGCTGGTAGGCACGGCCGTGGCGATGGCGATGCCGGGCCAGCGCGCGAGCATGCTGAACTCAGGGCCGCACGGATTGTCGGAGGTGTTGTACGCCTTCACATCCGCCGCCAACAACAACGGCTCGGCGTTCGCGGGCCTGACCGGCAATACCGAGTGGTACAACACCGCACTCGGTCTCGCCATGCTCTTCGGCCGCTTCCTGCCGATCATCTTCGTGCTCGCGCTGGCCGGTTCGCTGGCCCGGCAGGGCACCACCCCCGCGTCGATCGGCACGCTGCCGACGCACCGGCCGCAGTTCGTCGGCATGGTCGTCGGTGTGACGGTGATCCTGGTCGCGCTCACCTTCCTGCCCGCGCTGGCGCTCGGGCCGCTCGCCGAAGGAATCTACTGACATGTCCGGTTCCGTCTCAGCTGAGAAGGTTTCCGCGCGGGCCGAGCCCGAGCGGCCGCGACGGGGCACGAGCGTCCCCAGCGGAGTGCTCGATCCGCGGATGCTGCTGACCTCGTTGCCGGACGCGGTGCGCAAGCTCGATCCGCGCACCCTCTGGCGCAACCCGGTGATGCTCATCGTCGAACTGGGCGCGGTGTGGTCGACCGTTCTCACGGTGGCGGATCCGAGCTTCTTCGCCTGGGCGATCGTCGTGTGGCTGTGGCTCACGGTGATCTTCGCGAACCTTGCCGAGGCCGTCGCGGAGGGGCGCGGCAAGGCGCAGGCCGACGCGCTGCGCAAAGCCAAGACCGACACCGTCGCGCGGCGACTGGTCGAGTGGTCGCCGGAGGCGAGGGTGGTCGAGGAACGCGTCGCGGCGCCGGAGCTGCGACGCGGCGATCACGTCGTGGTCGAGGCCGGGCAGGTGATACCGGGGGACGGCGACGTCGTGGAAGGCATCGCCTCGGTCGACGAGTCGGCGATCACCGGTGAATCCGCGCCGGTGATCAGGGAATCCGGCGGTGACCGGTCGGCGGTGACCGGCGGCACCACCGTGCTGTCGGACCGGATCGTCGTGCGGATCACCCAGGAGCCGGGGCGCAGCTTCATCGACAAGATGATCGCGCTGGTGGAGGGCGCGAGCAGGCAGAAGACCCCGAACGAGATCGCGCTGAACATCCTGCTCGCGGCGCTGACGATCATCTTCGTCTTCGCGGTCGTCACATTGCAGCCGATGGCGATCTTCAGCAAGTCGAATAATCCGGGCGTGCCGGACAGTTCGGCGTTGAACGTGCACGGCGTCACCGGCATCGTGTTGGTCTCGCTGCTGGTGTGCCTGATCCCGACGACCATCGGCGCGCTGCTCTCGGCCATCGGTATCGCGGGCATGGACCGCCTCGTGCAACGCAACGTGCTCGCCATGTCCGGTCGTGCCGTCGAGGCCGCGGGCGATGTGAACACGCTGCTGCTGGACAAGACCGGCACCATCACCCTCGGCAACCGCCAGGCCACGAACTTCGTCCCGGCGCCGGGCGTGAGCGAGGACGAATTGGCCGACGCCGCGCAGCTTTCCAGCCTGGCCGACGAGACGCCGGAGGGCCGCTCCATCGTCGTCTACGCCAAGCAGGCGCATGGGCTGCGGGAGCGGACGGCGGGCGAGTTGGCCCACGCGCGGTGGGTCGCGTTCACCGCGCAGACCCGGATGTCGGGCGTCGACCTGGACGGCCGCCGGTTGCGCAAGGGCGCGGCGGGCGCGGTCACCGACTGGGTGCGGGTCGAGGGCGGTGCGGTGCCCGACGAACTCGGCGCGACCGTCGACGGGATCTCCGCGGCCGGCGGCACGCCGCTGGTCGTGGGCCGGGTCGCCGACGGCGTCGCACGGGTGCTCGGTGTGATCCAGCTCGAGGACGTGGTGAAGCAGGGGATGCGCGAGCGATTCGACGAGATGCGTCGGATGGGTATCCGGACCGTGATGATCACCGGTGACAATCCGTTGACGGCCCAGGCGATCGCCGAGGCGGCCGGGGTCGACGACTTCCTCGCCGAGGCGACGCCGGAGGACAAGCTGGCGCTGATCAAGCGGGAACAGGACGGCGGACGGCTGGTCGCGATGACCGGTGACGGCACCAACGACGCGCCCGCGCTGGCGCAGGCCGACGTCGGCGTCGCGATGAACACCGGCACCTCCGCCGCCAAGGAGGCGGGCAACATGGTCGATCTGGACTCCGATCCGACCAAGCTGATCGAAATCGTCGAGATCGGCAAGCAGTTGCTCATCACTCGTGGTGCGCTGACCACGTTCTCCATCGCCAACGACATCGCCAAGTACTTCGCCATCATCCCGGCGTTGTTCGTGACGCTGTTCCCGGGTCTGGACCGGCTCAACGTCATGCGCCTGGCCAGTCCCCAGTCGGCGATCCTGTCGGCGGTGATCTTCAACGCCGTCGTCATCGTGGCGCTCATCCCCCTCGCGCTGCGCGGCGTGCGCTATCGGCCGTCCAGCGCGTCGAAGTTGCTCAGCCGCAATCTCACCGTCTACGGGCTCGGCGGCATCATCGCGCCGTTCCTCGGCATCAAACTCATCGACCTCGTGGTCCACTTCCTCCCCGGGATGTCCTGACATGCGCCTTTCGACCTGGATCCGACAGCATCTCGCCGCGTTGCGCGCCCTGCTCGTGCTCACGGCCATCACCGGAATCGGCTATCCGCTGGCGGTATTCGCGGTGGCGCAGCTACCCGGGCTGGACAGCAAGGCGGACGGTTCACTGCTCGAGGCGAACGGATCGATCGTGGGCTCCGCCCTCATCGGGCAATCGTTCACCGACGCCGGCGGCATGGCCCTGGCGCAGTATTTCCAGAGCCGCCCGTCGGCCGCGGGTGACGGCTACGACCCGATGTCCACGGCGGCGAGCAATCTCGGACCGGAGGACATCGTGGACACCGCGTCGCGTCCGAGCTTGCTCACCACCGTGTGCGCGCGTAGCAAGGGAGTCGGCGACCGTGAAGGGGTCGACGGCAGTCGCCCGTTCTGCACGAAAGACGGCGTGGGCGCGGTCCTCTCGGTGCTCGGCCCCCGGGGGGTCGACGGAGACGTGGCGCATCCGGTGCAGGTCGTCAGCGTCAACCAGGCCTGCCCCGCACAGCCGTTCCGCGCCACCTATCGCGGCGTGCGTGTCGAATGCGCCGCACCCGGCCAGGACTACGCCGTCGGCCGTATCGTGCCGATTCGCGGTGACGCCCCCGATGCCCCGGCGGTGCCCGCGGACGCGGTATCCGCGAGCGGCAGTGGGTTGGACCCCCATATCTCGCCGGAGTACGCGACCATTCAGGTGGCGCGCGTGGCGAAGGCACGGGGGATCACCGAGGGGCAGGTGCGCGGCCTGGTCGACGAACACACCGGCGGCCGGGCCCTGGGATTCCTGGGTGAGCCACGGGTCGATGTCCTGCGATTGAACCTGGATCTGGATCAGCGCTACCCGTACCGCGGCTGAGCCGGACCGCGGGCGGTCGCACGCGATCCACCCGCGATCCTCGAATGCTCAGTGACCGCGGGCGATCCACTCGGCCAGGAACGGTTTCTCCGCCCCGATGGTGGTGGAATCGCCGTGCCCGGTGTGCACCGCGGTTTCCTCGGGGAGCGTGAGCAGGCGGTCGCGGATCGACTCGATGATCGTGCCGAAATCGGAGAAGGAGCGACCGGTCGCGCCCGGCCCGCCCGCGAACAGCGTGTCGCCCGTGAACACCGCCGTGGCCGCGGGCAGATGGAGAGCGACCGATCCGGGGGAGTGGCCTGGCGTGTGCAGCACATGGATCTCGGTGTCCGCCACGGCGATTCGTTGACCGTCGGTGAGCGGCTGGTAGGCGGCTTCCGGATGGGTCATGCGCCACAGCGGCTCGTCGCCGGGATGCAGCAGGACCGGTGCGTTCAAGCGTTCGGCGAGTTCGGGGGCTACCGTCACGTGATCGTTGTGCCCGTGGGTGCACACGATCGCGCGGACGGCGCGGCCCGCGACCGCCGCGACGATCGGGCCTGCGTCGTGTGCGGCGTCGATGACGACCACCTCGTCGTCGTCGCCGACCAGCCAGATGTTGTTGTCCACCGCCCAGGTTCCACCGTCCAGACAGAAGTCGCCGGAGGTGACGACACGGTCGACACGGGCGCTCACCAGACCACCACCGAGCGCAGCACGTCGCCGGTGTGCATCTCGGCGAAGGCCCGCTCCACCTGGTCGAGCCCGATGCGCTCGGTGACGAAGCGGTCCAGCGGCAGTCGTCCCTGGCGGTGGAGGTCGATCAGGGTGGGAAAGTCGCGTTCCGGCAGACAGTCTCCGTACCAGGAGGATTTCAGCGCGCCGCCGCGAGAGAACAGGTCCAGCAGCGGCATCTCGATGGTCATCTCCGGGGTCGGCACGCCGACGAGGACCAACGTCCCGGCCAAATCGCGGCCGTAGAACGCCTGCTTCCAGGTCTCCGGCCGCCCGACGGCCTCGATGACGACGTCGGCGCCCCACCCGTCGGTGTACTCCTGGATTTTCTCGACCACGTCCTCGGAGGTGGCGTCGATCGTGTGGGTGGCGCCGAAGTCGGTGGCCCAGCGCAATTTCCGGGCGTCGCGGTCCACCGCGATAATCGTCCTGGCTCCGGCCAGCCGGGCCCCGGCGATCGCCGCGTCCCCGACGCCGCCGCAACCGATCACCGCGACGGTGTCGCCGATCGAGACGTTGCCGGTGTGCAACGCCGCGCCGATACCCGCCATCACGCCGCAGCCGAGCAGGCCGGCCACCGCGGGGTCGGCCGCCGGATCGACCTTGGTGCACTGGCCCTCGTGCACCAAGGTCTTGTCGGCGAACGCTCCGATGCCCAGCGCGGGGGTCAACTCGGTCCCGTCGGCGAGCGTCATCTTCTTGCTCGCGTTGCGACTGTCGAAGCAGTACCGAGGACGGCCCCGCTTGCACGCCCGGCACTCGCCGCAGACCGCGCGCCAGTTCAGGATCACGTAGTCGCCCTCCGCCACGTGGGTGACCGCGGCGCCCACGGTTTCCACCACTCCGGCCGCCTCGTGGCCGAGCAGGAATGGGAAGTCGTCGGTGATACCGCCTTCGCGATAGTGCAGATCGGTGTGGCAGACACCGCAAGCCTGCACCCGCACCACCACGTCGTGTGGTCCCGGATCGGGGATCACCACCTCGACGATCTCGACCGGTGCGCCTTTGCTGCGGGCCACGACCCCGCGCACGGTTTCCGACACCTGTTCCTCCTCCAGCGAGTTGGTCGGGACGCGAATCCGGCAGTTCGGCGGACCCACGGGCTGAACACCTGTCCATACAGTTGTTCTCGTCACCCCGAACATTACCGCCGAGAGTTCGAAAGTCCCGAGTTTCGGACGGTGATCACCCGAGGCTTGACATTCCACTTTGGAGGGTTATGCTGGGTATATATTCCACTATGGAGGGTGGAACCGTCGATAGGACCAGGCATGGACATCTCCACCGGCACCCGCGCCTCGAATGCCGAACGCGACGCCGTGGTGCGCCTGCTCGGCAGGCACATGGCAGACGGGCGGATCGATCTGCCCGAATACGACCAGCGCGTCGCCCAGGTGTACGCCACCACCGATCGCGAGGACCTGCGCTCGGTGTTGTCCGATCTGCCCGAACTCGGCAAGGAGGCTGCGGCCGCACCGGCTTTCGTACGCCCGCGCGTCCCGATCTGGCAGCGCATCGAGGGCAGCACTTGGCTCGCCGTGAGCCTGCTGGTGCTCGTCATCTGGGGCGCGGTCTCGCTGAGCGTCGGCGCCTTGACCTACTTCTGGCCGATCTGGGTGATCGGCCCGTGGGGTGCCGTCCTCGCGTTCCGTATGGTGGCCGGTTTCGAGAACGGCCGGTTCACCCACCGCGTGAGCTGAACCCCGTCTCTCGGTGCTGTCACCCGGACCATCGGGTGACAGCGCCGATTTCGTGTCCTACCACCCGCGCCGTGAAGTGGACTCCTGGGAGGAAGAAGGAGTCTCGCGGCGTGGGCGCTGATCGCCGCGATGTCTGCGGCCGGGTGGCGGTTGGTCGTAGGCCCGTTCCGGGGTTCGTTCGGACGGTGTGGGCCGGTCCCGTCGGCCGGTCCTCGGCTCGAAGTCCACAGGCGGCTGGGGTTCACGCCCTGGCTGCCGGCCGGGTCGTGAAATCTCGTCAGGGTGGCGATCCGGCTGTCCGGCGCCGTGGCGGGTGTCGTGCCGGCCGTCGGCGAGTTCCCCGTGTCGACGTCGCGGGAGGTCTGGCCGGCCGGGGGTGGGCCGGGTGGGCACTTGCGGCTCTTGCGCGCCGGTCCACCGATCGCTGTGCCGCGCCGGTTCGGGGTCGCCGCCCCGGCGGCGCGTCGGGCGCGCACCGTAGTCGTTGGAGGAAGGATCCTGCCGCCCGGCTGATTCGGCTGCCTGGTCGTGTGGTCGTCGATCGGCCCGGGCGCGGCCGGCAGGCCTGGAGTCGGCGGCGGTTCGTGGTGCGGAGCGACGCTCCGATGGGGGCTCGGAAGCTTTCGGGGCAGCCGGTGGCCGTTCGCGGACGGCCGGGAACCGGGCATGGTTGTCGTCCATCGCTTCGGCCGACCGGCCTCCGGTGCCGGATGCGTCGCCCGGCGGCTGTCGCCGGGACTTTCCCCCGCGCGGCGGCTGCGGCGGACGTCCGGGCTGGAGTACGGGTAGCTCGCGGGTGGTTTGTGCGGCGTTGACGCCCTTCTCCCGGTAGGTCGCGGGAATGTCGTGCGCGCGCAGCCATGCGCCGGGATCGTGACGCGCACCGGCGTCCAGCCAGGGGATGGTGTCCTCGAGCAGATCGAGAAGGTCGCCGGGCCCGTCGCCGAGTGCGCTGCGGAGAGCGTGGAAGACGTCGGGGTGGAACGTCCACTTCCATTCGGAGGGCGGATGCGCGCCACCGAGCCACCGGCCGTGCAAGACGAGGTCGCCGGAGCGGCCGATCTTGGCGCGCACCGTTCGCCTGCTCGATTCGATGACCAGTTCGCCCGACTCGGTGCGGGTGATCTGCTCGGTCTCGTCGTGGTCGTCGAGATCGCCGGGTTCGGCGTCGTCGTCGGGACCGACGCGGCGCATCCACTTCGTCATCGCGCTCAACGCGGGCAGCGGCAGCCGTTCGCCCGAGGCGCCGGAGCGGGCGACCCGCAATGTGCGCGCAATCCCCGCGACGAGATCGGCGCGCCCCGTCGATTCCCTGGATTCGATCTGGTCGTCGTCCCGGAGGTCGGCCAGGGGAGCCGACCGGGCGGCGGCAGCGGTGCGCCCGGCTTGTTCGCCCCTTCCGTAAGCCGTGTGTGCCCCCCGCCCGGCTCGACCCGCAAAATTCCCAGGACTGGGAGTTTCGTCCGCCTCGGCGTCATCCCACGGCGGGTCGGCGTCACGCTCCAGCGCCCGAAGCTTGATCTCGAACCAGGCCGCGGCCAAGGCGGCCGCACCGAGAGCGGCCGCGACCGCCACCTCGATCCGCACATCGCTGAGCAGCGCGCTCTTGCTGCGCTCGCAGGCGTGCAGGAACACCAGGCTGCCGAGTACCAGTCCCGTGATCCGGGCAAGGCGGAACCGCGTGCTCGTCCCTGGTGAGGGGGCAGACATCGTGGCGCGCTCCCGAACGTTCCGCTGGCGAATCAGAGGGATCGTATGTGGCCGGAGGGCGCTGCGTCAGTGCCAGTTCGAGACCACCCGGATTCGGCGGACCCACGGGCCGGGACGCGGACCGGCGATCGATCCAGCACGCGGGGGCGTCGTCGCGTCGTGGGCGACGGCCGGGAAGCATGCGGCGAGCGCGCCATTGGTCTCGGCCGGGTGCCGCGGACAGCGCTGCGCGCTGTCCGGGCAAACCTCGGGCACATCGAAATGCGCGCGAACCGGCGGCTTGTCGATAACCTACGGTTATCGCCGAACCGCCACTCGGCCGCGTGCGCCGTCGGGGGCGGGAAGCGCCCGGCACGCGACGGATACCATGACTGGTCGCCGGATGCGCTGCCTCGACCGCGCGGAACGCCGGCCGGGCAGAACACGGAAAGGTCGTCGAACTTGCACCTGAAGAGTCTGACGTTGAAGGGCTTCAAATCCTTCGCGTCCGCGACGACGCTGCGGCTGGAGCCGGGCATCACGTGCGTGGTCGGTCCGAACGGATCGGGCAAATCGAACGTCGTCGACGCGCTCACCTGGGTGATGGGCGAGCAGGGTGCGAAGGCGTTGCGGGGCGGCAAGATGCAGGACGTCATCTTCGCGGGCACGGCGGGGCGCGCGCCGCTCGGCCGCGCCGAGGTCACGCTGACCATCGACAACTCCGACGGCGCGCTGCCGATCGACTACGCCGAGGTATCCATCACCCGGCGCATGTTCCGCGACGGCGCGGGCGAATACGAGATCAACGGCAACTCCTGCCGGCTGATGGACGTGCAGGAACTGCTCAGCGACTCCGGTATCGGCCGCGAGATGCACGTCATCGTGGGGCAGGGGCAGCTGTCGGCCATCCTGGAGTCGCGCCCGGAGGACCGCCGCGCGTTCATCGAAGAGGCCGCCGGTGTGCTCAAACACCGCAAGCGCAAGGAGAAGGCGGTCCGCAAGCTGGAGGCCATGCAGGCCAACCTGGCCCGGCTCACCGACCTCACCACCGAACTGCGCCGCCAGCTCAAACCGCTGGGCAGGCAGGCCGAGGTGGCCCGCAGAGCGCAGACCGTGCAGGCCGATCTGCGCGACTCGCGGCTGCGCCTGGCCGCCGACGACCTGGTCACCCGCCGCGGGGAGCTGGCGAGCCAGCAGAGCAAGGAGGCGTACGCGCGTGAGCAGCAGATCACCGTGCACTCCGAGCTGGACGCCGCCAACGCGGCGCTGGCGCAGCAGGAATTCCAGCTGTCCCGGTTGACGCCGAGTGCCGAGGCCGCCGCGCAGATCTGGTTCCAGCTCTCCGCGCTGGCCGAGCGGGTCAACGCGACCATCCGCATCGCGGGCGACCGGGCGCGGCACCTGGACACCACCGCTCCGGTCGGCAGCGGTCGCGACCCCGAGCAGCTCGAGGCCGAGGCCGACCGTGTCGAAGCCGAGGAGGCCGAGCTGCGCGAGACGGTCGAGATGGCCGCCGAGACGCTCGAGGCGGCCAGAGACCAGCTGGCCGAACGCGAACACGCCGCCAAGGCCGCGGAGCAGGCGCATCTGGCCGCCGTGCGGGCGATCGCCGACCGGCGCGAAGGCGTGGCCCGGTTGGCGGGCAAGGTGGACACCCTGCGGGCCAGGGCGCAGTCGGTGGACGCCGAGATAGCGCGGCTCTCGGTCGCCATCGCCGACGCCCGCCATCGCGGCGAGGCCGCCCAAGCCGAATTCGACACGGTGCAGACCGAACTCGACGAACTCGACGCGGGCGAGGCCGGTCTGGACGCCCAGCACGAGCACGCGGTGCAGGCGCTGGAGCTGGCCGATCAGCGCGTCACCGAATTGCGCGAACAGGACCGCGACGCGAGCAAACGGGTCGCCTCGCTGAGCGCGCGCATCGAGGCGCTCGGGATGAACCTGGCCCGCCGTGACGGGGTGGCCTGGCTGGTGGAGCACCGCGAACAGGGCTTGCTCGGTCCGCTCTCGGCGCTGCTGCGCGTGCACGGTGGGTATGAGGCCGCCGTCGCCGCCGCGCTCGGCCCGCTGGCCGACGCCGTCGCCACCGACACCGGCGCGACCGCGCACGCCGCGATCCAGGCGCTCAAGGACGCCGACGGTGGCCGCGCCGCGGTCGTCTTCGGCGCCGACAGCGCCGAGGTGCCGCCGCCGGCCGCATTGCCCGGCGGCGCCCGCTGGCTGGTCGACGTGGTGGAGTGCCCCGACGCCATGCGCGGCGCGATCGCGGCGCTCACCGCGGGAATCGCCGTGGCCGACGATCTGCCCGCCGCCCGCGCGCTGGTCGCCGCGCGGCCCGGCCTGCGCGTGGTCACCCGCGACGGCGACCTCGCCGGAAACGGCTGGCTGCTGGGCGGTTCCGACCGGGCGCCCAGCCAGCTGGAGATCCAGGCCGACATCGATGCCGCCAAGGCCGAGCTGGTATCGGCACAGCGGCGCGCCGAGGAACTCGAGGCGGCGCTGTCCGGTGCGCTGGAGGAACAGGCCGACCGCAAGGACGCCGTCGACCAGGCGTTACTCGCCCTGCATGAATCCGACCAGGCGCTGGTGGCGATCTACGAACGGCTGGGCAGGCTCGGCCAGACCGCCCGCACGGCGCACGCGGAGAGCGAACGGCTGCTGGGCCAGCGCGACGACGCCGAGGCGAACCGGGAAGAGGCGCTGGCCGCGCTGGCCGACCTGGAGGATCGCCTGCGGCACGCGGAACTCGAACAGTCCGAGGTGGACGCCGACGGCGCGGGCGCGGCGGGTACCGAAGCCGCGGGCCGCGCGCGCGAGGAGGCGGCGGCCGCGCTGGCCGAGGCGCGCGCGATGGAGGTCGAGGCCCGGCTCGCGGTGCGCACCGCCGAGGAACGCGCGGAATCGGTGCGCGGCAAGGCGGATTCGCTGCGCCGCGCCGCCCGCGCCGAGCGGGAGAACCGCGCCCGTGCCGAACGCGCGGCAGCCGCGCGCAAGAAGGCGGCCGAGCTGGCTGCCGCCGTCGCCGAATCCGGTGCGAAGATCGCCGCCGAGCTCGAGCGGGTGGTCGCCGAGGCGGGCGCCCGCCGAGACGAGCTGGTGCGCAGGCGCTCGGAGTGCGCCGCGCAGGTCGAGCAGGTCAAAGAGCGGGTGCGTGCGCTCACCGCCCAGCTGTCCCAGCTCACCGACGCCGTGCACCGGGACGAGGTGGCCAAGGCGCAAGCGGCGCTGCGCATCGAGCAACTCGAGGCGACCATCGCCGAGCAGTTCGGCATCGCGCTGGAGGATCTGATCGCCGAGTACGGTCCGGACGTGCCGCTGCCGCCCTCGGCGCTGGAACTTCAGGAGTACGAGCAGGCCAAGGAGCGGGGCGAGCAGGTCAGCGAGCCCGCGCCGATGCCCTACGACCGGCAGACCCAGGAGCGTCGCGCCAAGCGCGCGGAGAAGGATCTGGCCACCCTCGGCAAGGTGAATCCCTTGGCGCTGGAGGAATTCGCGGCGCTGGAGGAGCGCTACAACTTCCTGGCCACCCAGCTCGAGGATGTCAAGAACGCGCGCAAGGATCTGCTCGACGTGGTCGCCGAGGTCGATGACCGCATTCTCCAGGTCTTCACCGAGGCATACGCCGACGTGGAGCGCGAGTTCGTCGGCGTGTTCGCCAAGCTGTTCCCCGGCGGCGAGGGCAGGCTGCTGCTCACCGACCCCTCGGACATGCTCACCACCGGCATCGAGGTGGAGGCCCGCCCGCCGGGCAAGAAGGTCAAGCGGTTGTCGCTGCTGTCCGGCGGGGAGAAGTCGCTGACCGCCGTCGCGTTGCTGGTGGCCATCTTCCGCGCCCGGCCGTCGCCGTTCTACGTGATGGACGAGGTCGAAGCCGCGCTCGACGACACCAACCTGCGCCGCCTGATCGGCTTGTTCGAACAGTTGCGGGAGAAGAGCCAGCTGATCGTCATCACCCACCAGAAGCCGACGATGGAGATCGCCGACGCGCTCTACGGCGTCAGCATGCGCGGCGACGGCATCACCCAGGTGATCTCCCAGCGGCTGCGCGGGGAGAATCTGGCCCCGGTCGGCGCGGCGGGCTGAGCTCCCCGGCGGTCACCCGCCGTGTGCGGGGAGGGTGACCGTGCCGGAGTCCAGGTCGACCAGCGGATCCTCACCCGAGACGCGGTCGTCGAGCTTCGCGACCGCCACCCATTCCTTGCGCTCGTGAATGTGCTTGCGCGACGGGCCGAATATCTCGTCGACTTCCGCGCCCACCGGATTGCGCCGGGAAGGACGGGTTCGAGCCGCGGTGCGCTGATTACCGAGCGGCGGTCGCCTTTTCGTCGTCCAGCAACGCTTTGAGCTGGGTCGCACCGGTTTCGGCGAGCCAGGTGTCGAACGTCCGCAGGCCGGGATGGATTCGACGGATCTCATCGACGTCGGCGCGCCAGCCGCCGGTGTGGCGCATCAAACGCCAGGTATTGCCGATTTCCGCGCCGATCGCGTCCGCCTCGGCTTCGCCGACTTCCTGGTAGCGGACCGGGTGGCCGGTGGCCGCGCTGATCGCCGCGGCGGCCTTGGGCGGGGTGAGCACGTCACCCGCGAGTTCGAGGACACGACCGTGGAATAGATCCGGATCGGCGAAAACGAGAGCGGCAATATCGCCGATATCCGCGAGGGCGATGACCTTCATCGGCCCTTCGGCCGGGAAGAGGTGCCGGTGCACGCCGTCGAAGATGCCGTCGACCGGTGACGTGCGCAGCAGGTAGTTCTCCATGAAGCGCACCGGGCGCAGCAGGGTGTAGCGGGCGCCGCTGGCGATGACGGCGTCTTCGATGTGCTTCTTGCCCGTTGCGCCCCAGGACGCGTTGTCGCCCATCGAGGCGATGCCGGTGAACACGATCTGCCCTACGCCCGCGTCGCGCGCCGCTTCGACTACCGCTCGTCCGCGCGCGGCTTCCAGATCGACATCCCAGCCCTCCGGGCTGTACGCGGCGGGCGGGACCAGGAACAGCCCGGTGACTCCGGCCAGCGCCGCGGGAAAGGTCTCCGGGGAATCGAAATCGCCGACGACGAGTTCCGCACCCGCCGCGGCAAGGTCCTGTGCGGCGGGCGCCTGCGCGTCGCGGACCAGGGCGCGCACCGCCCTGCCGTCCGCCAACAGCTTGCGGGCGGTGACGCCGCCCTGCTTGCCGGTGGCGCCGGTGACCAAGATGAGGTTGTGCTGAGGGGACATGCTCGGCCTTCTCTGCTCGATAGAATCGGGTCGGATAACCCGGATTCGGACGATACGGGTGGATTGACCCGATTGACCAGGTCGCCTCCAGGAAGGCCGTAACGAAATGACCACATCGCTCGCCCCCGATGGGCTGTCTCGCGCCGATGCCCGGCGCAATCGCGCCCTCGTGCTGGCGGCCGCGCAGCGGGCCTTCGCGGAGCAGGGCGCCTCGGTATCGCTCGCCGAGGTCGCCCGGCGCGCAGGTGTCGGCGCGGGCACCGTCTACCGCCACTTCCCGACCAAAGCCGCTCTGCTGGAAGCGGTGATGCAGCAGCGCATCGACCGGTTGGCGAAGATGGCCGCCGACCGTCTCGACGCGCCTGACCCCGGTGCCGCCTTCTTCGACCTGTGCACCGCCGTGATCGTCACGACCCCGGGTAACCAGGCGCTGTGCGAGCTGGTCCAGTCCGACGACGGCTGGCCGCGTGCGCTGTTACAGGGCGCGGGGGTCCGTTTCCACCGCGCGCTGGGGGCGCTGCTGGACGCTGCCCAGCGCGCGGGGGCGGTCCGGGCCGACATCGAACTCGACGACGTGCTGGCGATCTTCACCGGATGCGTCGCGATCCAACAACTCCGGAGGGCGCGGGGCGATGTGGACCGCACGGCGGCGATCGTTCTGGACGCGCTGCGCGCCCGGCCGGGTGAGGTGGGAGTAACGGAACAAGGCGCCCGAATCGAAAACCGTAACGAATCGGTCGAACGTAACGAAACTGGGGCGGATCCCTGTCCGGTGTGCCACGCGGCGGTGCCGCGGACCGGGACGGGCCGTCGGGCCCGGTATTGCTCGGCGGCTTGCCGCCAGAAGGCGCATCGTCGACGTGTCGCGGCGGCGCGATAGTGAGATGGCGCATTTGTGCCATCCGGTTCTCTGCTGCGTCACGGCCCGAGCGGACACCGGCCCGCGGTCCCGTGCGACGGCCGGTGGTCCTCGCGGCGCCCGCCGCGGCCCGTAGAGGGTTACCGCTCGCTCAGAGCAGGTCGCTGACGTCGTCCGGCACGTCGACGGCGTATTTGCGCAGGATGTCCATCGAGATCACTTCGAGGGCGTTCTCGTGCGTAGCGGCCAGCACCACCGGCGCGGCCACTCCGTCCTCGTGCGCGTGCAGCCACCGCACGGCCACCACGCACCACCGGTCGCCTGGCTGTAGACCGGGAAAATTGTTCTCCGGACGCGGCGTACTCAGATCGTTTCCGATGGACGCCTGATGCTCCAGGAATTCTGCCGTGACGACGGTGCACACGGTATGGCTGCCCAGATCCTCCGGCCCGGTACTGCAGCAGCCGTCCCGGTAGAAGCCGGTGAGAGGATCGGCGCCGCACTCTTCCAGCGGCCCCCCAAGCACGTTTCGATCGGTCACGTCGCCGATCCTATTGTCCCTTCGCGAGAAGTTCCGCAGGACAAGAAATCTCGGGGGCTGTGTCGGTGGCTGCCGGAGTTCGGGCACGGCCCGGGACCTGCGGTGTTCGCCGAGATCACGCCGTCGGGCCGGGGGCGCGACTCGCGCGGCGGGGGCGGCTCGGGGCCCGGCACGTGACGGTCGGTCTGCAAGGATGGTCCGCGTGAGTCCCGAAGTCTGGATCCTGATCGCCGCGGTCGCCGCACTGCTGCTCGTCGTGCTCGTCGCCGGATTCGTCCGGTACAAGCGCGGCCGCGTGTCGCTGACACCGCCCACGCAGGACAAGGAGGTGACCGACCGGTCCGGTGGTTACACCGCGTCCGGCGGATTCAACTTCAGCCGGAGCGGTACGGCGACCGAACCACAACCGGTCGAGCGCACCGACACCGAAGGACAGCCGCACGTCGGCGACGATGCCGCGATCCCGCGCGACGCGCCCAAACGCGGCATCACCAACGTTCCACTGCCGGATGCCGACGTCGCCGAGGCGCCGCCCGCGGCCGGTGCCGCCGAGACCGCCGCCGCGGCCGAACCCGAGACGGACGCTGCGACGGCGCCCCCGACCGCCGACGAGGCGGCAGCGCCGGAGAGCCCGGACACCGCCCCGGTCGCGGCGGACGAGACCGGAGTCGTGGACGCGACCGCCGAGCCGGTCACCGATGCCGCGGCCCCGGACGCCGGAGCCGCCACCGAACTCGTCGCCCCCGACACGCCCGCGGGCGTCGAGGCTCCCGCCGCGCTGGAGGAGATCGAGCCCACCGCCGGACGCCTGGTCCGGCTGCGCGGACGGCTGTCGCGCTCGCAGAACGCGGTCGGCAAGAGCCTGCTCGGCCTGCTCGGCGGCGGCGACCTGGACGACGACTCGTGGGAAGAGGTCGAGGACACTCTCGTGCTGGCCGACCTCGGCACCGCGAGCACCACGGCCGTCGTCTCCCGGCTGCGCGCGGAGATGGCGGCGCGCAGTGTGCGCACCACCGACGAGGCGCGTGCGGTACTGCGCGACGTGCTGATCGAGCAGTTGCGACCGGAGCTGGACCGCTCGGTGCGCGCGCTGCCGCACCCGGATCACCCGTCGATCCTGCTGGTGGTCGGCGTGAACGGCACCGGCAAGACCACCACCACCGGCAAGCTCGCGCGCGTACTCGTCGCCGACGGCCGCCGGGTGCTGCTCGGCGCGGCCGACACCTTCCGTGCCGCGGCCGCCGACCAGTTGCAGACCTGGGGTGAGCGGGTCGGCGCCGACACCATCCGCGGCCGCGAGGGCGCCGACCCGGCGGCGGTCGCGTTCGACGCGGTGGCGGCGGGCGTCGAGCGCGGCGTCGATGTGGTGCTGATCGACACCGCGGGGCGGCTGCACACCAAGACGGGTCTGATGGACGAACTGGGCAAGGTCAAGCGGGTCGTGGAGAAGAAAGCCGCCGTCGACGAGGTCCTCCTCGTGCTGGACGCGACCGTCGGGCAGAACGGACTGACCCAGGCCCGGGTGTTCGCCGAAGTGGTCGACATCACCGGAGTCGTGTTGACCAAGCTGGACGGGACGGCCAAGGGCGGCATCGTCTTCCAGGTCCAGCACGAACTGGGCGTGCCGGTGAAGCTGGTCGGGCTCGGCGAGGGCGCCGACGATCTGGCGCCGTTCGAGCCTGCTGCGTTCGTGGACGCGCTGCTGGGCTGAGCCTCCCGCTCCGAAAGAGGCTGCGGCCCGTGATGTTCCCGGTCACCGGTGTGCCGTGGGCCGCGAGTCGCCGGCCGCCGCGAATGCGAGGCCGGTCACACCCCGGATGTTTGCCGACTCCTCCTCCGTCCTAACGAATGTCCGATTCCCGGCGGCGGGCCTCACGCTCCCGGGAAACGCCCCGTGTACGTGACGAAACGTGGTGGCAACACAGCTGCGCCATCCGTTCACGTAGGTGAAACACGTCAGCTCTACGGATGAAACACCGAGTGAGGACCCTTCTGTTCAGGTCCATTTGCCGGAATCGGCGGGGCCCGAGATGAGGAGGACATTGAGGTGGCATTTCCACTTACCGGTGCACCGGATACCGGTGACACCGCCTGGCTGCTGGCGAGCTCGGCGCTGGTGTTGCTGATGACGCCTGGCCTTGCTTTCTTCTACGGCGGCATGGTCCGGTCGAAGAACGTGCTCAACATGATCATGATGAGCATCAGCGCCATGGGTCTGGTCGGCGTGTTGTGGTCGCTGTACGGATACTCGACGGCTTTCGGCGACAACAAATTCGGCGTGATCGGTGACCCGACGCAGTTCTTCGGCCTGAAGGGCTTGATCGGTGGCAACTCCGTCGCCGAGGTCAAGGACGCGGCAGGCGCGGTCACCACCGAAGCGGTGAACATCCCGCTCGCGGGCACGATTCCGGCGACCGTCTTCGTCGCCTTCCAGCTGATGTTCGCCATCATCACGCTCGCCCTCATCTCGGGCGCGGTCGCCGACCGCATGAAGTTCGGTGCGTGGCTGCTGTTCGCGGGCATCTGGTCCACGGTGGTCTACTTCCCGGTCGCGCATTGGGTGTTCGACTTCGACGTGAAGGACGCCGACGGCAACGTCGTGCACGAGGGCGGCTGGATCGCCAACAAACTGCTCGCGGTCGACTTCGCGGGTGGCACGGCGGTGCACATCAACGCCGGTGCGGCCGGCCTGGCCCTGGTGCTGGTGCTCGGCAAGCGCAAGGGCTGGCCGACAACCCCGTTCCGTCCGCACAACCTGCCGTTCGTCATGCTGGGCGCCGGTCTGCTGTGGTTCGGCTGGTTCGGCTTCAACGCGGGTTCCGCGGTGACCTCCGGCGGCCTCGCCGGTTCGACTTTCATCATCACGACCATCGCGACCTGTGCCGCCATGCTGGCCTGGCTGCTGGTGGAGAAGATCCGCGACGGCAAGCCCACCTCGCTCGGCGCGGCCTCGGGCATCGTGGCCGGTCTGGTCGCCATCACCCCGTCGTGTTCCTCGGTGAACGTGCTCGGCGCGCTGGCCATCGGCGCGGTCGCGGGCGCCCTGTGCGCCCTCGCGGTCGGCCTGAAGTTCAAGTTCGGCTTCGACGACTCGCTCGACGTGGTCGGCGTGCACCTCGTCGGCGGCATCGTCGGCACCCTGATGGTCGGTTTCGTCGCGGCGCCCGAGGCGGGTGCGGCCAAGACCGGTCTGTTCTACGGCGGTGGCATCGATCAACTGTGGCGGCAGGCGGTGGGCGCCGGTGTGGTACTTGCCTTCTCCTTCGTCGCGACGCTGATCATTGCCTATATCGTGAAGTTCACCATTGGGCTGCGCGTGAGCGAGGAAGCAGAGTCGGTGGGCTTGGACGAGTCCGAGCACGCGGAAACCGCCTACGACTTCGCCGCTCTGGGTAGCACGGCACGTTCGGCCGTCAAGGAGGCATGACGACATGAAACTGATCACCGCAATCGTCAAACCGTTCACGCTCGAGGACGTCAAGTCCGGGCTCGAGCAGGCGGGTGTGCTGGGCATGACCGTCAGCGAGGTCCAAGGGTACGGCCGGCAGAAGGGCCACACCGAGGTCTACCGCGGCGCGGAGTACTCCGTCGACTTCGTGCCGAAGGTCCGCGTGGAGGTCGTCGTGGACGACGCGTCCGTCGACAAGGTGGTGGAGGTCATCGTGGAGGCCTCCCGCACCGGCAAGATCGGCGACGGCAAGGTCTGGGTCACCCCCGTGGAGTCCATCATCCGGGTGCGGACCGGCGAACGCGGCACCGACGCGCTGTAGCGGGATATCGATCGAGCGGCGGCCCCGCTCCCGCCGGAGTCCCCGGTCGGGGCGGGGCCGCGCGCATGAACTGGGCGGTGGGTTGTGGGTAGTCAGTACGAGCACGACGGTGGACCGAAGGTCACCGGAGGCAACGGCAAGGTGTCCAACGCGGCGGCCGACCTGGTCCGCGCGCGAACCCAACTGCTCGACGGCGGCCAGCCGCGCAATCCCCGGCTGGACGCCGAGTCGCTGCGCCAGGCCTTGGTCGACCTCTACGAATTGTGGCTCACCAGCAAGGGCGCCGAACTGGGCATCGTCGCCGACAGCGGCTTGGCCGTGGTAGCCGTCGGAGGTCTCGGCCGTGGCGAGATGCTGCCGTACTCGGATCTGGATCTGGTGCTGCTGCACGACGACGTCGACCCCGCCCGGGTGGCCGAGGTCGCCGATCAGCTCTGGTATCCGCTGTGGGACGCGCACATCAAACTCGACCACAGTGTGCGGACCGTCCCGCAGGCGTTGCGGGTGGCCGCCGAGGACCTCATCGCCGCGCTGGGCATGCTCGAGGCCAGGCACATCGTCGGCGACCAGGACTTGAGCAATCTGCTGATCGGCGGGGTGCGCCGGGAGTGGCGCACCGGAATCCGCTCCCGCTTCGACGAGCTCATCGCCCAGGCGCAGGCCCGATGGGAGCGCAACGGCGAGATCGCCCACCGCGCCGAGCCCGATCTGAAGAACGGGCGCGGCGGCCTGCGCGACATCCAGCTGCTCGACGCGCTGGCCATCGCCCAGCTGACCGACGCCATGCCCGGCCTGGGGCCGGACGTGCCCGGCGGCGGATTGAAACAGGCGCATCGGCGCCTGCTCGACGTGCGCACCGAGCTGCACCGGGTGGCGGGCCGGGCCAGGGACCAACTGCGGGCGCAGGACGCCGACGAGATCGGCGCGGCCCTGCGTATCGGCGATCGGTTCGATCTGGCTCGCACACTGAGCGATTCGGCCCGGACGGTCAGTTACTCCGTGGACGTCGGGCTGCGCACCGCGGCCAACGCGCTCCCGCGCCGGGGCTTGGCGCGTCTGCGCCGGATGCCGGTGCGCAGGCCGCTGGACGAAGGAGTGGTCGAACACGCGGGCGAAGTCGTGCTGGCCCGGGATGCCCGCCCCCAGCGCGATCCCGGGCTCATCCTGCGCGTGGCGGCGGCGTCCGCGCAGACCGGCCTGCCGATGTCGGCGACCACCCTCAACCGGCTCTCCGAGGACGCCCCCGAGTTACGCGAGCCGTGGCCCAAGGACGCCCTCAACGACTTGCTGGTCCTGTTGGGCGCGGGCCGCGGCACCATCGACGCGGTCGAAGCGCTGGACCGGACGGGTTTGTGGGGCAGGCTGCTGCCGGAATGGGGCGCCGTGCGCGACCTGCCGCCACGCGATGTCCAGCACGTCTGGACCGTCGACCGCCATCTCATGGAGACGGTGGCATACGCGGGCGGCCTGAGCACCCGGGTGGCCCGCCCGGACCTGCTCGCACTCGGCGCGCTGCTGCACGACATCGGCAAGGGCCGGGCGGGCGATCACAGCCTCGTCGGCGCGGAACTCGCCACGCACATCGGCCGTCGTCTCGGTTTGTGGCCCTCGGACGTGCGGACGCTCAGCGCGATCGTCCGCCACCACCTGCTGCTGCCGGAAACCGCCACCCGGCGCGACCTGTCCGACCCCGAGACGGTGCGCTCCGTCGTCGACACCCTCGGCGGCGATCCGCAGCTGCTGGAACTCCTGCACACCCTGGCCGAGGCGGATTCACTGGCCACCGGCCCCGGTGTGTGGGGCGACTGGAAGGCCTCGCTGATCGGTGAGCTGGTCCGGCGCTGCCGGCTGGTCATGGCGGGCGACCAGCTGCCGACTCCGGAGCCGATCGCACCGGAACTGGTCGATCAGGCCCGAGCGGGTGGGGTACACGTGGACCTGAAGCCCGGTGAGAGCAAACACACCTACACGGTGACCGTCATCGCGCCGGACAGCTCAGGGCTGCTCTCCGCCGCCGCCGGTGTGCTCGCGCTGCATTCGCTGCGGGTGCTGTCGGCTGCGTTAGGGGTCGAAGGCGCGTCGGCGGTGGACACGTTCGTCGTCGCGCCCAAGTTCGGCGATCCGCCGGATCCGGGCTTGTTGCGCCAGGAACTGATCCGAGCCACGGCCGGCGATCTGGACGTGCCCGCGGCGCTGGCCAAACGTGAGCGGGAGGCGAGCACGATCGGCCGCAGCCGGTACGCGCGGGCTCGGCCCCGCGTGATCTGGTCGGACACCTCGACGCCCGGCCAAGTGATCCTGGAGTTGCGCGCCGAGGACCGGATCGGCCTGCTCAGCCTCCTGGCCGCCGAGCTGGCCGGTTGCGGAGCCGAGGTCCGGTGGGCGAAGGTGGTCACGATGGGGTCGGCGGTGGTCGACAGCTTCTGCTTGGATCTGGGATCCGAGGACGGCCCCGCTCGCCGGGAAGCGATCGAGAAAGCGCTTCTCGCGGTAGTTCCCAGGATTGCGCCGAAGCCACCGGAAGAGAGTGCTCCCGCCTCGGAAATTAACCGCTAGCTGCGAAATATCCGGTGATCAATCTGTTGCAGGATATTTGCTGCAACCGAACTCCCGCTCGGTTGGCGGACCATACGATCTAGGTCGTCCGGCTATCGCGAGCACGAGGGGAGCAGGTCGGTGGCAATTGAAGTCGTTTCGGCATCCACGATGACGAGTGACGAGACCACGCATATGGCGCGCTGCGTCGGCGGCGACCGCTGGGTGGTCTCCTGGCTTCCGGGTCGTACGTTGACCGGGCGACAGGCGGTGACCGCGATGACGATCGCGAGCAGGGTCGCCACCTCGCCCATCCCGAGCACGGCGGAGTGGGCGGTGCTCGACGATCTCGCCCTGGAACTGGGCTTGACCGCCAACGAGGCGGTCTTCATGGTGGCCGAGGAGAACCACGACTACCGCAAAACGGCCAAGCCACGCCGCCGCGTGCTCGACTAGCGGGCCCCGCTCGGCCCGGAAGGACGCACCGCCTGCGCGAACACGCGGGTGATCCCATTACCCTGGGAGAGAATGTGACGTCCCCCGAGATCAGGAGCGCGATCGGTGTTCGAATCCCTGTCCGACCGGCTTACCGGTGCCCTCAAGGATCTGCGCGGTAAGGGGCGTCTGTCACCGGCCGACATCGACGCCACCTGCCGCGAGATCCGCCTCGCCCTGCTGGAGGCCGACGTCGCGCTTCCCGTCGTCCGTGGCTTCATCGGACGGATCAAGGAGCGCGCCAAGGGTGCGGAGGTCAGCGCGGCGCTGAACCCGGCCCAGCAGGTCGTGAAGATCGTCAACGAGGAACTCGTCGGCATCCTCGGCGGCGAGACCAGGCGATTGAACCTGGCCAAGAACCCGCCGACGGTGGTCATGCTGGCCGGTCTGCAGGGTTCGGGTAAGACCACGCTCGCGGGCAAGCTGGCGAAATTGCTGAAGGGGCAGGGCCATCAGCCGTTGCTGGTGGCGTGTGACCTGCAGCGTCCCGGCGCCGTCACCCAGCTGCAAGTGGTCGGCGAGCGCGCGGGCGTGCCCGTCTTCGCGCCGCACCCCGGCACATCCGTCGGCGGGGGGGATAACCCGCTTGGCATCTCGGCCGCCGATCCGGTGAACGTGGCGCGCGGCGGTGTCGAGGAGGCGCGGCAGAAGCAGTACGACGTCGTCATCGTCGATACCGCGGGCCGTCTCGGCATCGATGAGGAGCTCATGCGCCAGGCGGCGGGCATCCGCGACGCCGTGCAACCGGACGAGACCTTGTTCGTGCTCGACGCGATGATCGGCCAGGACGCGGTCAACACCGCTGAGGCGTTCCGTGACGGCGTCGGCTTCACCGGCGTGGTGCTCACCAAGCTCGACGGCGACGCCCGCGGTGGTGCGGCGCTGAGCGTCCGCGAGGTCACCGGTGTGCCGATCCTGTACGCCTCGACCGGTGAGAAGCTCGAGGATTTCGACGTCTTCCACCCGGACCGCATGGCCAGCCGCATCCTCGGCATGGGCGACGTGCTCACCCTGATCGAGCAGGCCGAGCAAGTCTACGACGCCAAGCAGGCGGAAGAGGCCGCGCGCAAGATCGGCAGCGGAGAGTTGACGCTCGAGGACTTCCTCGATCAGATGCTGGCCATCCGCAAGATGGGCCCGATCGGCAACCTGCTCGGCATGCTGCCGGGTGCGGGCCAGATGAAGGACGTGCTCGCGCAGGTCGACGACAAGCAGCTCGATCGCGTGCAGGCGATCATCCGCGGCATGACCCCGGCCGAACGGGCGAATCCGAAGATCATCAACGCCTCCCGCCGCCTGCGCATCGCCAACGGTTCCGGCGTCCAGGTCTCCGACGTCAATCAGCTCGTCGACCGTTTCTTCGAGGCCAAGAAGATGATGGCGATGATGGGCCGCCAGATGGGGCTGCCCGGCAGCCGCCGCGGCAACGCGAAGAAGGGCAAGAAGGGCAAGAAGGGTGGCCGCGGCCCGACGCCGCCGAAGGTGCGCGGCGGCTTCCCGGGGATGGGCGGCATGCCCGGCATGCCCGCCGGAATGCCCGACCTGTCGAACATGCCTGCCGGTCTGGACGAGTTGCCGCCCGGGCTGGAAGGCTTCGATCTCAGCAAGCTGAAATTCCCGAAGAAGTAGGCAACTCTCCCGCCCAGGCCGTTCGCGCGGCGCTCGTCATGCCGCGCGCGGTCGCAAGCGGCAGAGCCCTCGGTTCGGATGGGCGTCGCCGCCCCACGGTCGCCTCGCGCTGGATGACTGTTCCGGAAAGCCCCCAGTAGGTTAGGGGCAGCCGGCGATATCCAGGAGGTTGCTTGTGCATTTGCGAGGTGTGGTTCTCCCCGAGGACGAGGTGCGCGATCTCTGGGTGCGGGACGGCCTGGTGTCTTTCGAACCCGTGCCGGGAGCCGAAACGCTGTGCGGCAAGGGATGGATCGTGCCGGGATTGGTCGACGCGCACTGCCACGTCGGAATCCGGTACGGCGGCGGGCACGAGGACCGCGCCGGCGCCGTCGCGCAAGCCGAGACCGAGCGCGACGCCGGGGCGCTGCTACTGCGCGACGCGGGCTCGCCGATCGACACCCGTTTCATCGACGACCACGACGAACTGCCGCGGATCATCCGCGCGGGCCGCCACATCGCCCGCCCGAAGCGCTACATCCGCGAACTGGGCATCGAGCTCGACGACGAACGCGACCTGCCGGAGATCGTCGCCGAGCAGGCCCGCCTCGGCGACGGCTGGGTCAAGATCGTCGGCGACTGGATCGATCGCTCGGTGGGCGACCTGCGCCCACTGTGGAGCGACACGATCCTGAAGGAGGCCATCGACGCCGCGCACGCCAACGGCGCGCGGGTCACCGCCCACGTCTTCGGAGAGGACGCGCTACCCGGTTTGATCAACGCCGGTATCGACTGCCTGGAGCACGGTACCGGCCTCACCGACGAAACCATCGAGATGATGGTCGAGCACGGCACCGCTCTGGTGCCCACCCTGGTGAACATCGACACCTTTCCCGACATCGCCGACAGCGCGGGCAAATTCCCCGTCTACGCCTCGCACATGCGCGATCTGCACCGGCGGGTGCGCGGCACCGTCGCCGCCGCGCACGAGGCGGGCGTGCCGATCTTCGCGGGCACCGACGCGGGCGGCTCGATCCGGCACGGGCGCGTCGCCGACGAGATCGCCGCACTCGGCGCCGCGGGCCTGTCCCGGCACGACGCGCTCGGCGCTGCCTCCTGGAATGCCCGCGAATGGCTCGGGCGGCCCGGCATCGAACCCGGCGCACCCGCGGATTTCGTCGTCTATCAGGAGGATCCGCGCAGCCATCCGGAAACGCTCGGCATGCCGTACGCCGTCGTCCTGCGCGGGCGAGTGTACGGCGAACACGGTCCGGTCACCGGCCATCGATAACTCGTCATCGTGGCTCACCCGCGCGTTCGCCGACGCGGCGTAAGGTCGGATTCCGTGACGATTCGCCTCGGATACCAGATGCCCAACTTCAGCTACGGCAAGTCGGTGCGCGAGCTCTTCCCCACGGTTGTCGCGCAGGCCCGAGAAGCCGAAGCCGCCGGTTTCGACACGGCCTTCGTGATGGACCACTTCTATCAACTGCCCGGCATCGGCACGCCCGACGAGCCGATGCTCGAGGCGTACACCGCGCTCGCCGGTCTGGCCACGGCAACGGAGCGAATCCAGTTGTCGGCGTTGGTCACCGGCAACACCTACCGAAACCCGGCCATGCTCGCCAAGACCGTCACGACGCTGGACGTGGTCAGCGGCGGCCGCGCGGTGCTCGGCATCGGCGCGGGCTGGTTCGAGCTCGAGCATCGCTCCTTCGGCTACGAATTCGGGACGTTCACCGACCGCTTCGAGCGGCTCGACGAGGCCCTGCAGATCATCCAGCCGATGCTGCGCGGGGAACGCCCCACCTTCCAGGGCAAGTGGTACCAGGCCGAGCACGCCATGAACGAGCCGCGCGTGCGCGACGACCTGCCGATCCTGCTCGGCGGCAGCGGTGAGAAGAAGACCTTCGGCCTTGCCGCTCGCTTCGCCGACCACCTCAACATCATCTGCAACGCCTCCGAGTTGCCGCGCAAGATCGAGGCGCTGCGGGCGCGCTGCGCCGAAGCGGGCCGGGACCCGCAGACCCTGGAGACCAGTTATCTGTGCTTCGTCATGATGGACGAGGACGGTGACCTGGTACGCAAGCAGCAGCGAGATTATCTGAGCCGCATGGGTATCGACTTGTCGACAATGTCGGACTCCGAGCGCGCGCAGAGTCCGGCCGACCGCCAGTTCGTCGGCACACCGGACGAGGTTGCCGAACAGCTGCGGACCCGTGTTCTCGACCAAGGCGTCGACGGCCTGATCATCAATATGGTGTTGAACGGGCACGAGGCGGGCGCGGTCGAACTCGCCGGGCGCACTTTCGCTCCACTGGTGCGCTGACGAGCGCGAACCGGGTCCGAATGCTGTTGGCGCTGGATACAATCGGCCGATGATTGCTCCTCCGTGGCGAGCGTCGTACGGTGTCGACGCGCCGTCGGTGCTGTTGTTGCTGGGAGTTCTCGCGGTCGGGTACTTCGCCGCCGCCCTGGTGGTGGCGCTGTTCCAGCAGCTGCGCCCGAGCCTGCTGCTCCTGCTCATCGGCGTCGTGCTGGCGGCGCAGTTCGGGTTGTTCCTGCACGCGACCCGTCGCGGCAAGTTCCAGGTCTGGGCGGGTCTGCTCGACGACCTCGACCTGCGTGGCGACGAACGACTACTCGACATGGGGTGCGGCCGCGGGGCGGTGCTGCTGGCCGCCGCGCGCCGCCTGCCCGCCGGGCGTGCGGTGGGGCTGGATCTGTGGTGCTCGGCCGACCACTGCGGGAACATCCCGGCAACCGCCGAGCAGAACGCGCTCGCCGAGAACGTCGCCGATCGGATCGAGCTGCGCACCGGCGACATGACCCGCATGCCCTTCCCGGACGGTGCGTTCGACGTCGTCGTCTCCAGCTTGGCGATTCACACCATCAGGACCGCCGAGGGCCGGGCCACGGCGGTCCGGGAGGCGTGCCGTGTGCTGCGCCCCGGCGGCAAGCTGGTCATCGTCGATATCGGCAAGACCCGGGACTACCGCGCCGTCGTGGCGGCGCACGGCGCGACCGCCCTCGCCCTGCGCCCCGTGGGGTGGCAGATGTGGTGGGGCGGCCCCTGGGTGCCCACCCGCGCGCTCACCGCCACCGCCGCTAGCCGCGCCGAGGGCACGCGATTTCTGGCGTGATCGTCCGGTCTGGCAGAATGGACCACCGTCCTTCCGGACAAGTGGCAGCCCGTCTCCGGTTCCGTACCGCGCGGCGGTCACACACTCGAAAGCGCAAAACCGGGCTCGCAGACCATGCGGGTCGCCGAATTGCGCCGTGACCAATCAACGAAAGGCAGATCAGCAGTGGCTGTTCGCATCAAGCTCACCCGTCTGGGCAAGATCCGCAACCCGCAGTACCGCGTCGTCGTCGCCGACGCCCGCACCCGCCGCGACGGCCGGGCCATCGAGTCCATCGGCAAGTACCACCCGAAGGAAGAGCCCTCGCTGATCCAGATCGACTCCGAGCGCGTGCAGTACTGGCTGGGCGTCGGCGCGCAGCCGACCGAGCCGGTCCTCCAGCTGCTGAAGATCACCGGCGACTGGCAGAAGTTCAAGGGCATCGAGGGCGCCGAGGGCACCCTGAAGGTCAAGCCGGCCAAGCCGTCCAAGCTGGACCTGTTCAACGCCGCGCTGGCCGCTGCCGACAACGAGCCGGTCGCCGAGGCGGTCACGCCCAAGAAGAAGGGCAAGAAGGACGCCGAAGAGGGCGCCGAGTCCGCCGAGGCCGCCGAGTAATGAACCGGCGTTACCCGTCCACTCGACACCCGTCTCGTGCCGTTCGCAGACCGGCCCGGACGACGGGTGAGTTGCGTCTCGAGGTGAGGGGACAGTGAGCGCCGTCGTGGCCGATGCCGTGGAGCACTTGGTGCGCGGCATCGTCGCCAACCCCGATGACGTCCGCGTCGAGCTGATCACCGGCCGCCGCGGGCGCACCGTGGAGGTGCACGTTCATCCCGATGACCTGGGCAAGGTGATCGGCCGCGGCGGACGTACCGCGACCGCGCTGCGCACCCTCGTCGCCGGTATCGGCGGCCGGGGCATTCGGGTCGACGTGGTCGACACCGACCAGTAGATGGAACTCGTCGTAGGACGGGTCGCCAGGGCGCACGGAGTGCGCGGCGAACTCGTCGTCGAGGTACGCACCGACGAGCCCGAGGCGCGCTTCGCGCCGGGCACGACAGTGCGCGGGCGGCTGCCCCGAGCGGCGGAGGTCCGCGAGTTCACCGTGGAGTCGGTCCGGGAGCACTCGGGCCGGCTTCTGGTGTTCCTGGCCGGCGTGACCGACCGCACCGGGGCCGACGCGCTGCGCGGCATGCTGTTCCTGGTCGACAGCGCCGACCTCCCGCCTTCCGCGGACCCGGACGAGTTCTACGACCACGAACTGGAGGGGCTGGAAGTTCGGCTCCTCGACGGCACCGTGGTCGGATCCGTGCGCGAAGTGCTGCATTCGGCCGCCGGTGAGCTACTCGACGTGCGCGCCGCCGAGGACGGGCGGGAGATCTTGATCCCGTTCGTCACCGCCATCGTGCCCACGGTGTCCCTCGCCGACGGCGTCATCGTGATCGATCCGCCCGAGGGTCTGCTCGACCCGGAATGAGGCGGCGGGAGACTCGCGCGGGCGTCGTTCGCCCGGCCGGCGAGAGTCGGCCCGGCGGCCAGAGGAGGCAGGGATGAAGATCGACGTCGTCACGATCTTCCCGGAGTATCTGGAGCCGCTGCGCACGGCGCTGCTCGGTAAGGCGATCGACAGGGGCCTGATCTCTCTCACGGTGCACGACCTGCGCCGCTGGACGCACGACGTGCACAAGTCGGTCGACGACGCCCCCTACGGGGGTGGGCCGGGCATGGTCATGAAGCCGACCGTGTGGGGTGACGCGCTCGATGAGGTCTGTCCCGACGACGCGCTGCTCGTGGTCCCCACACCGGCGGGCGTGCCGTTCACGCAGGCGACCGCGCACCGCTGGGCCGCCGAGGAGCATCTCGTCTTCGCCTGCGGCCGCTACGAGGGCATCGACCAGCGTGTCTTCGACGACGCCGCGCGCCGCGTGCGGGTGGCGGAGGTCAGCATCGGCGACTATGTGCTGATCGGCGGCGAGGCGGCGGTGCTGGTGATGACCGAGGCCGTGGTCCGGCTGCTGCCCGGCGTGCTCGGCAATCAACAGTCCCATGAAGAGGATTCTTTCTCCGACGGGTTGCTCGAAGGCCCCAGTTACACCCGCCCGGTCTCCTGGCGCGGCCTCGACGTCCCGCCGATCCTGCTGTCCGGTGACCACGCGAAGGTGGCCGCCTGGCGGCGCGAACAGGCCCTCGACCGGACTCGCGAACGTCGCCCCGACCTGCTGACGGACCAGGACACGGTGCGCGGACCGGGGCGATAGACCGAAACCGCCTACTTGTCGCTTCGGTGCTCCGAATGCCGGTGGACTATCACGCCTCACGGTAGTAAGCCGTGGCGGCGGGCCGCTACGACCGCCTCGTGCCGGGAGTGGGCGTCGAGTTTGACCATCGCATTGCGCAAGTAACTCTTCACGGTTTCCGGTCTGATCGAAAGCCGTTGCGCGGCTTCCTGATTGGTGCAGCCCAGGGCGATCTGGGAGAGCACGTCGAGCTCGCGGCGGGACAGTGCGGGACGGTCGGGATGCGGCTCGCCGGTCAGGACCCGGGTGAGTCGTTCGCACACCGCGTGCAGGCGTCCGCGCAGCCGGTCGTCCTCGGCCGAGCGCGCCATGCCGCGGAGTTCGGCGTGGATGTCGCGCAGTTCCTCGGTGATGGCCGGGGCCGCCGCGGCCGACGGTGCGGCCAGTTCCAGCATGCGCAGCCTGCGGTCGACCTCGTCGCGCACGGCGATCTCGGCGGCCAGGCGGCGACCGGCCTGGACGACGAGATCCGCGGTGCGGTCGCCCAGCGGGCTCGCGCCACGGGTGGCGGCATAGAGCACCGCGCGGGAGCGCCGGTCCACCACCACGGGCACGGCGAGCACGGAGCGGATGCCCTCACCGGAGACCGGCCCGTCGTAGTCGTGGGTGATCGAGGAGGCGCGACGATAGTCGGTGACCGCGGCGGGCCGTCCGGAATCCATCACCCGGCCGCCCAGCCCCGAGGTTCGCACCACGGCCAGGCCGCGCAGGCCGTTGGTCAGCGTGCCGACGAATTCCGACAGCAGCAACGCGTCGCCGTGCACTTCGCCGGCGAACGCGACCGGCACGCCCGCCGTGCTCGCCACCCAGCGGATCTCGGCGCGCAGAGCGTCGCTGTCGCGCGGACGCAGCAGGGCGGTGTGGGTCACGAGACTCACCCCTTTTCGGGGGTAGTGGACAGCGGGATGTGACCCACATCCTATTGCACACCCGGGTAGCGCTGGATCACAGAACGAGGAGAACCGAAGATGGGCACCGACCTGAATCAGCGGGTGCGCGAACTGCTGGACTGTTACGACCGCGCCGACGCGTCGGCGGCGGACCTGCTGTGCGATCGGCACCCGGCCGACCGGGTCGCCTTCACAATCGTCGAAGCGGACTTGTCCTCGATCGACCTCACCTACGGCGAACTGCGCGAACGCTCCGCCCGCTGCGCCGCCGCACTCGCCGAACTGGGCGTCGGACCCGGCCATCGGGTCGCCACGCTGATGGCGAAGTCGGCGGATCTGGTGGTCGCTCTGCTCGGCATCTGGCGCCGTGGCGCGGTGCACGTTCCACTGTTCACCGCCTTCGCGCCGCCCGCCATCGCCCTGCGGTTGAACGCCGCCCGCGCCTCGGTCGTCATCGCCGATGCCGACCAGGCGCCGAAGCTGGCGCCCGGGCCGGATCTGCCCGCGGACCCGCCCTGGCGGCTGATCGTCGCCGGAGCGCAGATTCCCGAGGGGGCCCTGCGGATGGACGAACTACTCGAGACCCATTCGGCGACCCACCCGAACGCCCGCCCGGTCGCGGTGGGCGGCGACGGATTGCTGGTCCAGCTGTTCACCAGCGGCACGACGGGCACGCCCAAAGGCGTCCCGATTCCGCTGCGCGCGCTCGCCTCCTTCCACGCGTACCAGGAATTCGCGCTGGACGTCCGGCCCGATGACGTCTTCTGGAACGCCGCCGATCCGGGCTGGGCCTACGGCCTCTACTACGCCATCCTCGGCCCGCTGGCCACCGGCGTCCGCAGTCTCCTGCTGCACGCGGGCTTCTCCGCCGCGCTCACCTGGCAGGTGCTGGAAACCTTCGGCGTCACGAACTTCGCGGCCGCCCCGACGGTCTATCGCGCGCTGCGCGCCGACAGCGCCACCCAGCCGGTGCGTTCCCGGCTGCGCCGCGCGTCCTCGGCGGGGGAGCCGCTGACACCCGAGGTCGTCGCCTGGTCGGCCGAGTATCTGGGTATCGCGGTGCGCGACCACTACGGCCAGACCGAGCACGGGATGGTCATCTGCAACGCCTGGCACGAAGTCCTCGACACCGAGACTCCCGCGGGATCGATGGGTCGTTCGTTGCCGGGATGGACCTGCGCCGTGCTCGCCGACGACGCCGACACCGTAGCGCCCGCCGGCGAATTGGGTCGCGTCGCGATCGACACCGAACGCAGCCCGCTGCTGTGGTTCCTCGGCTACCTCGACGCCCCGGAACGCACCGCGCAGCGCTACACCGCCGACGGCCGCTGGTACCTGACCGGCGACGCGGGCTCGCAGGACGCCGACGGCTTCTTCCGTTTCTCCGCCCGCGACGACGACGTGATCATCATGGCGGGCTACCGCATCGGCCCGTTCGAGGTGGAGAGCGTGCTGGTGCTGCACGAGCGGGTCGCGGAGGCGGCCGTGGTCGGCATGCCGGACGAACTGCGCGGCGAAGTGCTCGAGGCGTTCGTCGTACTGCGCGAGGGCGCCGTCGGCGGTCCCGAGCTGGAAGCCGAATTGCAGAGTCTGGTGAAGAGGAAGTTCGCCGCGCACGCCTACCCGCGCAAGGTCCACTTCGTGCCCGGCCTGCCGAAGACGCCCAGTGGCAAGGTGCAGCGATTCGTGCTGCGGCAGGGTGGTGCCCGGTGACACAGGCGCCTTTGCTCAGTTACGCCAACGGCATCTCCGACGTCCCGCTGCTCGGTGACACCATCGGCGGCAATCTCGATCGCACAGTGGCGGCGTTCCCGGATCGGGAAGCGCTGGTGGACCGGCCGACCGGGCGGCGCTGGACCTACCGCGCGCTCGGCGCCGCGGTCGACGCCCTCGCCTGCGGTCTCGCGGACCACGGCATCGGCAAGGGGGACCGGGTCGGCATCTGGGCGCCGAACTGCGCGGAATGGTTCCTCGTGCAGTACGCCACGGCGAAGATCGGCGCGATCCTGGTCAACATCAATCCGGCCTACCGCACCAGCGAACTGGAGTACGTACTGCGCCAGGCGCAAGTGCGGATGCTCGTCGCGGCCGAGCGGTTCAAGTCCTCGGACTACGTCGCCATGATCGAGCAGGTCCGGCCGAGCTGTCCGGCGCTGGCGCAGGTGCTCGTCCTGGGCACACCCGAGTGGGACGCGCTGACCGGCACCGAGATCGACCCGGATCGGCTCGCCGCGCTGGGCGCGCTGCTGTCGGCCGACGACCCGATCAACATCCAGTACACCTCGGGCACAACCGGTTTCCCGAAGGGTGCCACGCTCAGCCACCACAACATCCTGAACAACGGCTATTTCGTCGGCGAGCTGTGCGGATACACCGAACAGGACCGGATCTGCGTCCCGACCCCCTTCTACCACTGTTTCGGGATGGTCATGGGCAATCTCGCGAGCACGAGCCACGGTGCGGCGGTCGTGATCCCGGCGCCGTCGTTCGATCCTGAGGCGGCATTGGCCGCGGTCGAGGCGGAGCGCTGCACCTCGCTCTACGGCGTGCCGACGATGTTCATCGACATGCTCGCCGTACTGGAATCGGCCACCGTGGAGTTGTCCACGCTGCGCACCGGGATCATGGCGGGCTCGCCGTGTCCGGTCGAGGTGATGAAGCGGGTGATCGACCGGATGGGCATGCACGAGGTGTGCATCTGTTACGGCATGACGGAGACCTCTCCGGTCTCTACCCAGACCCGGCGCGACGACGGCATCGACCGGCGCACCGCCACGGTCGGCCGGGTCGGGCCGCACTTGGAGGTCAAGATCGTCGATCCCGCAACGGGTCTTACGGTGCCGCGCGGCGAGCCCGGTGAACTGTGCACCCGCGGCTACTCGGTGATGCTCGGGTACTGGAACGATCCGGACAAGACCGCCGAGGTCATCGATGCCGCCCGGTGGATGCACACCGGCGACATCGGCGAGATGGACGACTCGGGCTATCTGGCCGTCACCGGCCGTATCAAGGACATGGTCATCCGCGGCGGCGAGAACATCTACCCACGTGAGATCGAGGAATTCCTCTACACCCATCCCGACATCCTGGACGCGCAGGTGATCGGCGTACCGGATCCGAAGTACGGCGAGGAGCTGATGGCCTGGGTCCGGATGCGCGAGGGCGCACCGCCGTTGGACGCCGCGGCCGTGCGCGAGTTCGCCACCGGCAAGCTGGCGCACTTCAAGATCCCCCGCTACGTGCACGTGGTCGCGGAATTCCCGATGACGGTCACCGGCAAGATCCGCAAGGCCGAGATGCGGGAAGTAGCCCGAGCGATCCTCGCGTCTCCGAAGGAAACCTCGTCGAATTCGACCAGCGACTTCTGATCTCCGGAGAACGGGTAACTCACCGGGTACGTCCGGAAATCGGCTCGCCGTGCCACCGCAGGCCCGCCGCGGAACGGCCGGGCACCCATGACCGGCGAAAGACGTGGAGAGGCGGGGGAGCGGTAGTGTCTCCGACGTGACGACAGCGCCCGAGACTGCCAGTGCAGAGTCAACACCCGCCGTGCCACGCTCCGACGCCGCGGGCCCAGCCAGCGTGAACCGTCGTATCGCCGAGGAACTCGCGGTGCGGGAGACCCAGGTGCGCGCCGCCGTCGAGCTCCTCGACGCGGGCTCGACGGTGCCGTTCATCGCCCGGTACCGCAAGGAGGTCACCGAAGGGCTGGACGACGCGCAGCTGCGCTTGCTCGACGAGCGTCTGCACTACCTGCGGGAACTCGACGAGCGCCGGGCCGCGATCATCGAATCGATTCGTGGCCAGGGCAAACTCGACGACGCCCTGCACCGGCAGGTCCAGCTCGCCGAGACCAAGGCCCGGCTCGAGGACATCTACCTGCCGTACAAGCCGAAGCGGCGCACGAAGGCGCAGATCGCGCGCGAGGCCGGGCACGAGCCGGTGGCCGACGCACTGATCGGGGATCCGAACACCGATCCGGCGCAGTACACCGCCGAGCAGCTCGACGGCGCGCGCGCCATCCTGGTGGAACGCTTCGCCGAGGACGCCGACCTCGTCGGCGAGCTGCGTGAACTGATGTGGAACCGCGGACAGGTCACCTCGACCGTGCGCGCAGGCAAGGAGGAGGCGGGCGCGAAGTTCGCCGACTACTTCGAGTTCAGCGAGCCGTTCGACAAGCTGCCCTCCCACCGCATCCTCGCGCTGCTGCGCGGGGAGAAAGAGGAGGTGCTCACGCTGCACCTCGAGCCGGACACCGAGCAGCCGCAGCCGAGCGAACGCACCATCTACGAGGGCCGCATCGCCGCCCGCTTCGGCATCGCCGACCGCGGCCGGCCCGCCGACTCCTGGCTGCTGGACACCGTGCGCTGGGCGTGGCGCACCAAGCTGCAGGTCAGCCTCGGCATCGACACCAGGATGCGGCTGCGGCAGGCGGCGGAGAAGGACGCGGTCGACGTGTTCGCCGCGAATCTGCGCGATCTGCTGCTCGCCGCCCCCGCGGGCACCCGCACGACCATGGGTCTGGATCCCGGCTACCGCACCGGTGTGAAGGTCGCGGTGGTCGACGCCACCGGCAAGGTGGTCGCCACCGAGGTGATCTACCCGCACAAACCGCAGGGCCAGACCGAGAAGTCGCTGGCCGTGCTGGGCGCGCTGGTCGCCCGCTTCGGCGTGGAGCTCATCGCCATCGGCAACGGCACCGCCTCGCGCGAGACCGATGCTCTTGCCGCCGAGCTGATCTCGCGCATCCCGGAGAACAAGCCCACCAAGATCGTGGTCTCCGAGGCAGGCGCCTCGGTCTACTCCGCCTCCGCCTACGCCTCGCAGGAACTTCCCGAACTGGACGTCTCGCTGCGCGGCGCGGTGTCGATCGCGCGGCGGCTGCAGGACCCGCTGGCCGAGCTGGTGAAGATCGATCCGAAATCCATCGGCGTCGGCCAGTACCAGCACGACGTGTCCGAATCGCTGCTGGCCCGCTCGCTGGGCGCGGTGGTCGAGGACGCGGTGAACGCGGTGGGCGTCGACGTGAACACCGCCTCGGTGCCGCTGCTGTCGAGGGTCTCCGGCATCGCCGGGTCGGTGGCGGAAAGCATTGTGTCGCACCGGGATCAGAACGGCCCGTTCCGTAGCAGGACCGCGCTGCTCGACGTTCCGCGCCTGGGTCCGAAGGCGTTCGAGCAGTGCGCGGGCTTCCTGCGCATCCGTGGCGGCGACGACCCGCTGGACACCTCCGCTGTGCACCCCGAGGCGTATCCCGTGGTGCGGCGCATTCTGGAATCGACCGGTCGCGGCGTCGCGGAGGTCATCGGCAACACCACGGTGCTGCGTTCGCTGCGCGCCGGTGATTTCACCGACGAGCGCTTCGGTGTCCCGACCGTCACCGACATCATCGCCGAACTGGAGAAGCCGGGCCGGGACCCGCGCCCGGAGTTCAAGACCGCCGAGTTCGCCGCGGGCGTGGAGAAGGTCGCCGACCTCGAACCGGGCATGGTGCTCGAAGGCGTGGTGACGAATGTGGCCGCGTTCGGCGCGTTCGTCGACGTGGGCGTGCACCAGGACGGACTGGTGCACGTCTCGGCCATGTCGCACAACTTCGTCAAGGACCCGCGCGAAGTGGTCAAGTCCGGCGACGTGGTCAAGGTGAAGGTGCTCGAGGTGGACGTGGCGCGCCAGCGCATCGGCCTGTCCCTGCGCCTGGACGACGAGCCCGGCACACCCGCCAAAGGCGGCGACAACCGTCAGCGCGGCCAGGGCGGCCAGGGCGGCCAGGGCGGCCGGACCGGCGGCGGCGAACAGCGGCAGCGGCAGAATGGCCAGAACAGGCAGCAGGGCCAAAACCGCAATCAAGGCCAGGGGCGCGGAGGCAATCAGCGCCGGAACGCGCCCGCGCCGAGCGGCTCGATGGCGGACGCGCTGCGCCGGGCGGGTTTCGGCCAGTAGTTCGATGCGCGGGAGGGAGTAGCGGCCATGCGACGGTGGCTCCACGAGGACGTGATCGCCCAAGGGCGGCTGCCGTTGCTGTGCTTCCTCCTCGGGTTCATCGTCGGATTCCTGTTCATCCGCGTCAGCGTCCGGCTGATCCGTGCGCGGGTGCGCTGGTGGCCGGGCAATCTTCGGGCCGGTGACACGCACATCCACCACATGGTGTTCGGGGTGATCCTGGTGCTCGCCTCCGGCGTCGGCATGGTCGCCCAATACCAGAGCGCCGGCATGACCACCGCCGGCATCCTGGCCGCGCTCTTCGGTGTGGGCGCGGCGCTGGTGCTCGACGAATTCGCGCTGATCTTCTATCTACGCGACGTGTATTGGGAGAAGCAGGGACGCACGTCGGTGGACGCGGTGTTCGTCGCGCTCGCCGTGACGGGATTGCTGCTGCTCGGCTTCCACCCGCTGTGGATGCTGGACATCAACGATTTCCGGCGCGATCCGAGCGCCGAGGTCCGCGCTTTCGTCGTCGTGTTCGCGGTGATCAACCTCGCGCTCGCGGCGATCGTGATCGCCAAGGGCAAGATCTGGACCGGCCTGTTCGGCATGTTCTTCCTGCCGCTGCTGTTCGTCGGCGCACTGCGACTGAGCCGCCCGGGCGCACCCTGGGCGCGCTGGCGATACGCCGACCGCAGGCGCATGATGTACCGGGCCATTGTCCGGGAACGGCGCTATCGCCGCCCGGTCATCCGCGCCAAGATCTTCGTGCAGGACTTGGTCGCGGGGAAACCGGACGTCGAGCACGTCCGCACGGCGGCGGAGGCCGAACTCACCCGCAAGGTCGTGCCCGCTCCGCCCGCCCCGCACCGGCACCATTCGCCCTGGCATGCCGACCATGGTTCGCGGCAGACGCCGCCTGCCCAGGACGCGATCTCCGGAGAACAGAACCACTGAGCGGTGCCGTGGTCAGGACGGCTTGCCGCGCCATCAGAACAATGCAAAAGGTCATCCGGTCCGCTGGCGCGTCTTCGACAAACGCGGACGGATTCGGATGTTGTTATTCGTATGACCAAAACTATGCGTATACATATACTGTGATTATGTTGGATCCCATCAGCCTCGCGGTCGGTGCCGGCTTGGTCGGTGTCGGCTGGGTATGTGGTCGGTTCGGGCGTCGGCGGCGAGCCGGGTCGGGGAAAAGGCTCACCGCGCGCTGCGGGTGCGGCCACGACCTGGCATTGCACGACCGTGCCACCGGTACCTGTCATGCCGAGATCTCTCGTAAGGGCACGCACGGCCTGCGGGAGTGGGTCGGCTGCCACTGTCGCCGCTACACCGGACCGACCCCGCTGGAGGAAGTGTTCGCGTCGCCGATCCTCCCGCCGGAGGCCTGAACGGGCAGGAGAGACGCACGGCCGGTCGTGCCGCCGCGCCTCCACCCGGGCCGATTTCTTCCACGGCGCCCCGGTCTGGCACAATGCTCAGGTTGCCCTGGGTGGTTGTCGGCCCGGCGCACCCCCTAATTCGGAGCATGAACCGGCCGAGCACTTCGAGTGCCGCCAGGGTCCTCTGTTCGCGCGAAACCATAAGGATGGAAATGAACACCCTTGACTTCGTCGACGAAAAGTCGCTGCGTAGCGACGTCCCCGAGTTCCGCCCGGGTGACACGCTGAACGTGCACGTGAAGGTCATCGAAGGCTCGAAGGAGCGCATCCAGGTCTTCAAGGGCGTCGTGATCCGCCGCCAGGGTGGTGGCATCCGCGAGACCTTCACGGTCCGCAAGGTGTCGTTCGGTGTCGGCGTGGAGCGCACCTTCCCGGTGCACAGCCCGAACATCGACCACATCGATGTCGTGACCCGCGGTGACGTCCGCCGCGCCAAGCTCTACTACCTGCGCGAGTTGCGCGGCAAGGCCGCCAAGATCAAGGAAAAGCGCTGAGTTAGCTTTTCGGCACAGCAGATCTTCCTCAGCCCGGCATCGGACCTCGGTTTCGCTGCCGGGCTAATCTGTTCGGCGTGGCAGACGAAAGTGGGTCGGTGTCGGTGTCCGAATCGGGCGACGAGAATTCGCGGGCAGGTCGCGCCAAGCGGCGACCGAAGAAGAAGCAGCGGCCGTTCTGGCAGGAACTGCCGATCCTCATCGTGATCGCCGCGGTGATCGCCGCGTTGATGGTCACGTTCGTCGGTCGGCCTTACGTGATCCCGTCGGAGTCGATGGAAACCACCTTGCACGGCTGCGCCGGTTGCACCGGTGACCGCATCTACGTGCAGAAGCTGAGCTACTACTGGGGTGATCCGCAGCCGGGCGACGTGGTCGTTTTCGTCGGCCCGCCCTCGTGGAACACCACCTACAAGTCGATCCGCTCGGACAATGCCGCCGTCCGTGGCGTGCAGAACTTCTTCTCGTTCTTCGGCTTGGTGCCGCCGGACGAGAACGATCTGGTGAAGCGCGTGATCGCGGTCGGCGGCCAGACCGTGGAGTGCTGCGACGCGCAGGGCCGGGTCATCGTGGACGGCACGCCCCTGGACGAGCCGTACGCTCGCTACCTCGCCCCGTACGTGCCGGGCCAGCCCTACGGCCCCGGCGGCGGACGCGAGTTCAAGCCCGTGAAGGTGCCCGAGGGGCATCTGTGGGTGATGGGCGACAACCGCAATCAGTCCGCCGACTCCCGCGCCCATATCACCGACGAACTGCAGGGCACCGTCCCCGTCGACAATGTCCGTGGCAAGGCGGTGTTCAAGATCTGGCCGCCCGGCCGGATCGGGCCGGTGCGCGCGGAGAATCCGCAGCAGAACTGATCGCTCGGGCGCAGGATAATTGGACGGTGGGGCAAGGTGGAGTGCCGGTGGGTAACGGTTGGCCGCCGCGTGTGGTGATGCGCAGGGCGGGAGGATTGCGCACGCTCGAGGCGGCGTTGATCCGCAGTGGTCTAGGGCCTGTCGCCGGGGTCGACGAAGCGGGGCGCGGTCCCTGCGCGGGACCGCTGGTGGTGGCGGCATGCCTGCTCGCTCCGAAGGCATATGACAAGCTGGCCGGCCTCGACGACTCCAAGAAGCTCACCGAGGCCACTCGCGAACAGCTGTATCCGGTGATCGTGCGGCTGGCGCTGGCCTACCGGGTCGTCGTCATCCCGGCCTGGGAGATCGACTCGATCGGCATCCACGTCGCCAATATCGAGGGCATGCGCCGTGCCGTGGCCGGGCTCGGACGCACACCTGGCTACGTGCTGACCGATGGATTCCGGGTGCCCGGTATCCCGGTGCCCTCGTTGCCGGTGATCGGGGGCGACGCCGCGGCGGCCTGTATCGCGGCGGCCAGCATCCTGGCCAAGGTCACCAGGGACCGCATCATGGTCGAATTGGACCAGCGATTCCCCGGCTACGGCTTCGCCGCGCACAAGGGCTACAACACGCCCGAGCACACCGCCGCGTTGCACCGCCTCGGGCCCAGCAGCGAGCACCGTCGCTCCTGGCGCAATGTGCGCGAGGCGGCTGGGTTGCGCCCGGTCGCGGCGGCGGCCGATATCGCGGACGCCATGCTCGCCGAGGGCCTGGACGAAGCGCTGTCCGAGCAGTTTCCGAACGGGCGTACGGCTGGCCGAGTGGCTACCGACGCAGCGCATGCGCGATGATGTCACCACACGACGCGATGCGGCGAGAAGGAGGACGTCCCACCCGATGAGTGCCGAGGACCTCGAGAAGTACGAAACCGAGATGGAGCTCTCGCTGTATCGCGAGTACAAGGACATCGTCGGTCAGTTTTCGTACGTGGTGGAGACCGAGCGCCGCTTCTACCTGGCCAACTCCGTGGAGCTGCGGCCGCAGAACGCGGATGGCGAGGTGTATTTCGAAGTGCGGATGAGCGATGCGTGGGTCTGGGACATGTACCGCCCGGCCCGCTTCGTCAAGCACGTCCGGGTCATCACCTTCAAGGACGTCAACATCGAAGAGCTGGAGAAGCCGGACCTGCGCTTGCCCGAGTGAGCGGGCCTGGAGTTCTGCACAGCCGCTCGCTTATCAACAGGTTTTCCGATTCCCCAGGTCGGCGGCGCTGACCTGATCCGGCACCGGCGCACGCTGGCGGGGTGACGGACAAACAGGCGCTCGGCGCGCACGGGGAGGAACTGGCGGCGGAGTTTCTGCGCGCCGCCGGGATGGAAATCATCGCCAGGAACTGGCGCTGCCGATACGGCGAACTCGATCTGATCGCCAGAGACGGGGATGTGACCGCGTTCGTCGAGGTCAAAACGCGTTCGGGTCTGGGTTACGGCACCCCGGCCGAGTCGGTTACCTTCGCCAAGCGGCAGCGGATCCGACGGCTGGCGCTGCTGTGGCTGGCCGAGCAGGACGGACCGTGGCGGCGCATCCGGTTCGACGTGGTGTCGGTGCTGGCGATGCGGGGTCGGACGCCGGTCATCGATCATCTCGAGGCGGTGTTCTGAATGGCCCTCGGCCGGGCGCATTCGGTCGCGGTCACCGGCGTGGACGGCCTGCTCGTCGAGATCGAGGCCGATATCGGGCAGGGCCTGCCATCGGTCCACCTGGTCGGGCTTCCCGACACCGCGTTGCAGGAATCGCGCGACCGGGTCCGCTCCGCGGTGGCGAATTCCGGAGAGAAGTGGCCCGACGGCCGGGTGGTTCTCGCGCTGTCGCCCGCGACCCTGCCGAAACTGGGCAGCGTCTACGATTTGGCGCTCGCGGTCGCGGTCCTGGATGCCTCCGGCTCGGTACCCTCCGAACGGCTCGCGAAGACGGTGCTGCTCGGCGAACTCGCGCTGGACGGGCGGGTGCGACGAGTGCGCGGCATCCTGCCCGCCGTCCTCGCGGCGCGCACGGCAGGCTGGTCGACCGTCGTGGTGCCCGCGGTGACCATGGCCGAGGCCGGACTGGTCGAGGGCATCGAGGTTCTGGGAGCGCGCAATCTGCGCGGCGTCGTGGCGTGGTTGCGCGGGGAAGGCGTGCTCGACCAGCCGGACGGGGACCTGCCGGATCCGGTACGCCACGGCGGCGATCTGAGCGAGGTGGTGGGGCAGGACGAAGCCCGCTGGGCATTGGAGGTGGCCGCGGCGGGCGGGCACCATCTCCTGCTCACCGGACCGCCTGGCATCGGTAAAACGATGCTGGCTCAACGTCTTCCGAGCCTGCTGCCACCGCTTACGGAGACCGAGGCGCTGGAGGTGACGGCGATTCACTCGATGGCGGGCACGCTCGCCGGCGACCACCCGTTGGTCACCGCGCCACCGTTCGTCGCGCCCCATCATTCGACCTCGGTGACCGCGATGATCGGCGGTGGTTCGGGGACCGCCCGCCCCGGCGCGGTCAGCCGGGCCCACCGCGGCGTGCTCTTTCTCGACGAATGTGCCGAACTCGGCACGAAGGTGCTGGAGGCGATGCGGACGCCGCTGGAAGAAGGCGAAGTGCGCATCGCCCGGCGCGACGGTGTGGCACGCTACCCGGCCCGCTTCCAGCTCGTGCTGGCGGCCAATCCCTGCCCTTGCGCCCCGGCCCGCGACGTCGACTGCATTTGCGCCCCGCTGGCTCGCCGCCGCTACCTCGGCAAACTATCCGGCCCGCTGATGGACCGGATCGACATCTGGGTGCGGATGCACGGGCAGTCCGGCGCGGCGTTCGGCACCGATGCGGCCGAGAGCAGCGAGGTCGTCCGCGGCCGAGTCACCGCGGCGCGCCGCGCCACCGCCGAGCGCTGGCGCGAGTACGGATGGCTCACCAACGCCGAGGTTCCCGGCCACATACTGCGCCAGCGGTTCCGGCTGCCGCGCGAATCGCTCGCTCCCGTCGAGGCCGCCCTGCGTCTGGGCCGCATGTCCGCGCGCGGCGCAGACCGGGCCATCCGGGTCGCCTGGACGATCTGCGATCTGCGCGGCGGCGAGCTGCCCTCGGCACAGGACGTTCTGGCAGCACTGAACTTCCGTCAGCGGGGCGCGGAATGAGCGCGCCGGAGCCGACCGAGGGCGCGACGGTGGAGGTGTTTGCGGCGTCGCGTATGCCTGCCGTGGTCGATCCGCCTGTAGCGGCGGATACGCCTGGGGCCCCCGCGGCCGGTTTCGGCGCAGTGGCCGGGGAATCCGACGAGCGGCGGCTCGCGTGGGTGTACCTGTCGCGGGTGGTGCAGGGGCCGTGCGCGCCGCTGTCGGCGCTCATCGAGTCGGTGGGGGTGGTCGAGGCGGCGCGTGCCGTGCGGGAGCGCGCGCTGCCCGAACCGCTACGCGGGCCCACGGCGCTGCGGCGCGATATCGACATGGCGGCGCGGGATCTGGAGACCATCGACCGGATCGGCGGACGGGTGGTGACACCGGACGATCCGGAATGGCCCGCCTGGCGCATGCTCGGACTCGCCCAGCTCGAACCGGGGCGGGATCGGGACGGCGCCCTACCACTGGTGCTGTGGGTGCGCGGCCCACGATCTGTGCTGGAATCCAGCGAACGCGCTGTGGCGGTGGTCGGTGCGCGGTGTAGCACCGGGTACGGCAACCGGGTGACGGAGGAGATCGCGGGCGACCTCGCCGGGCAGGGATGGACCATTGTCTCCGGGGCGGCGTTCGGGATAGACGCCATGGCGCACCGGGCGGCGCTGGCGGTGGAAGGTCTCACGATCGCCGTGCTGGCCTGCGGCATCGACCGGCCTTACCCGGCGCAGCACGCGCGCCTGCTGGCCGACCTCGCCGAATCGGGCTTGGTGGTCAGCGAATACCCGCTCGGTGTCACCGCGCAGAAGCACCAGTTCCTCGCCCGGAACCGCTTGATCGCCGCCTTGGCCGACGGCGTGCTCGTCATCGAGGCCGGTCTGCGCAGCGGCGCGCGCAACACGGTCAAATGGGCACGCCGTCTCGGCCGTCCCGCCCTGGCTGTGCCCGGCCCGGTGACCTCGGCCGCTTCGGTCGGCTGCCACCGCATGATCCGCGACGGCGAAGCCATCCTGGTAACCAGGGCGGAGGAAGTCGTCGACGAGGCGGGGCCGTTGCGGCTATCGATTTCAGGGGCGCAGACAAGCGGCGGTCCGGAGGACCGGCTGACCGAAGACGAAGCAATGGTCTTCGCCACGCTGCCGAGGATCGGCTCGCGGTTGCCACTGGAGGTGTCCCGGCAGTGCGGATTGCCCCTTCCGATGGTTCGTGCGACATTGTCCGCCCTGGAATTGACGGGTCTGGTGACCAGTGACGAAAGCGGTTGGCACCGAACGGCGCGTCGCCGATGAGCGGAATCGGCGCGGTCGCTTGCCTTCCGGACCGCGGGTCGGGACGGTGGAAGCATGGAGGAACTGCCCGAAGATCTGGAAGCGCTGCTACTGGAGTACGGCAGGCATCTGCGGCTCGGGCGCAACCGGTCGGAGCACACCGTGCGCGCGTACCTGGGCGACGCGCGGTCCCTGCTGGAGCATCTGTACACGCGGTCGGCCGATTCGGCGATCCGCGAGCTGGACCTGCTGTTGCTGCGTTCGTGGCTGGCGCAGCAAGCCGCGGCGGGCGCGGCGCGAACGACCGTGGCCCGAAGGGCGTCGTCGGCGCGCACGTTCAGCGCCTGGCTCACCCGGACCGGCCGGTTGCCCGCCGATCCCGGGCTGCGGTTGGGTTCGCCGAAGGCGCATCGCGTCCTTCCCGCGGTACTCGGCAGGCAACAGGCGCTGGGCGCCATGGACGCCGCGGAATCGGGCGCCGCGCAGCGCGACCCGATGGCGCTGCGAGACCGGGCGATCGTGGAATTGCTGTATGCCACCGGCATCCGGGTCAGCGAGCTGTGCGGGCTGGACATCGAGGACGTGGACCGCGAACGGCGGGTGGTGCGGGTGCTCGGCAAGGGCAACAAGGAGCGTTCCGCGCCGTTCGGCGCACCCGCCGACGAGGCGGTCGGCAATTGGCTGCGCTATGGACGCCCCGACTTCGCCACCGCCGAGTCCGGCCGGGCGCTGCTGCTCGGCCGCCGTGGCAGGCGTCTGGATCAGCGCCAGGCCAGAACCGTTGTGCACGAGGTGGTCTCGGCCATCCCCGGCGCACCGGACCTCGGTCCGCACGGTCTGCGGCACACCGCCGCGACCCACCTCCTCGAAGGCGGGGCCGACCTGCGTGTGGTCCAGGAACTCCTCGGCCACGCCAGCATGGCCACCACTCAGCTCTACACCCATGTCTCCATCGAGCGGCTCAAGAAAGTGCACGACCAGGCCCACCCCCGGGCATGATGGCTCATCGTGGTCGTGGTGGCAGGAACGCCGCATCGGTGACCCGGAATTCTTCGCACGGCGACACGCGGCCTGTTCCGGGC